>CABQIM010000017.1 GCA_902464375.1 uncultured bacterium
AATATGTATATATCAAAATTGCAAGGAATTAGTGAACAAAATTCAACATTTAGAGCGAAGAAAATTCCTCATAAGAATATAGAAAAAATGATAGATAAATTACCTCAAGTCGGCACTGCTGCGATGGGTACGATTGGAGCTACAATTGTAGTTTCTGCTAATACCGGAGATATAGATCCGCATGAACTTCAAAAAGACTTAGATAATAATATGTCTTGGAGCCAAATTGCAAAGAAATACGGAAAATCTGCGACTTCAATGCGTCAGTTTGCTGCAAAACATAATTTGACCACGCATGATGGAAAAATATTGCAGTCGGTAACCAAAGAAGATTTATTAGGATGGAAAGAAGAAGGTTTGAGCCAAAAAGAAGTTGCAGAAAAATTGGGGTTAAATCATTCAGGTTCATTGACTCCATTGTTGAAAATTTTTGGTATAGAACCTTTTACAGCGGCAAAAGTAAATAAAATTACTAATGATGATTGGGTTGAGTATAAAAAACAAGGTCTTAAGGATGAAGAGATTGCTGAACTTTTACACGTAGCTCCACAATATATCAAAAAACAGCGTGATCAACTTGGATATAAAGCAAAAGATGCAAGAGAGTTGAGAGAATATCCGGTTGAAGGTATCAGAGAAGCAGTTGCAACTAAAACTTTGAAAGAAGTTGAAAATGAGTTTGGTTTAAATCATACTGAACTTTTAAGAATATTAAACGAAAATAATATAGAAATTCCTCCTCAAGATGAAAAAGCAAAATTTTTACGTGATAAGAAAGATGTTTTAAATACAATCAATCAACTTTCTGATGAATCTGATTTGAAATATTTTATTCAAAATAAAGCTATTAAAGTTTCACCTGAGAATATAGAGTTTATAACTAACATAATGAATAGAGAAGATTTCCAAAAGAGAGATCGTTATCTTGCTTATGCACTTAAATTTTTGGAAAGATTTAAAAAAGAACGTCCTTATGATGATGCGATGAAAATACTTAATACTTTCCCAGAAAAAAATGAACTTGGTATTAATGATCGAGATTTGGCAGCATTAATCAAAGCTACTGCGGAAGACAGAATTTCTGCGGATACAATAATTGATATTTATAATATGATTATTAATAATGACGAATTAAGAGAAGGTTTTAAAAACCATCCTAAGTATTATGGTTTTGATGGTGTTTTTTCAACTTTCGTAACCGAAAAAGCTGCCGGTACAAAAGAAAATTTGGAAAAAATTCTGAATGACGAAAATTTATCTAAGCATGCAACTTTATTAGTGTTCAGCGAAATGAACAGAAAAGATTATTCAAAAATATTAGATATACTTTCTAAACAACCGGAATTGTTGGAAAATGAAAATGTTCGTAATCTGATAAAAAATGGTTTTCCTGAATTGATGCCTACTTCTTTATTCTTAACTTCTATAGGTATTGAAGGTATAGAATTCGGAAGAAATTCAGATTATTCATTGGATATATTGAATCGCTCTAATAAAGATGACATGAATAAATTGTTGAAATTGTATTCAAAAGATAATTTGGATGATTTGTATCCGCCACGAATGGAATTCTTATCAGTAATTCCAAGATTGAAAAATGTTTTCAATAACAAAGTTTTCATTAGTAGACTGGATGAAGTTTTAGACAATGTGTACCAATCTAATCGTATAGGTACATTTAAGATTTTAGAAAAAGTGAATAATTCAGACGCTATTTTAGGTGATGACAAAAAGATGCACGAATTATTAACTTTGTTACAGAAAACAAAATCTAGTCCGGAAAAATCTGTGAGAGTCAGAAGATTTTTGGATGACAACTTATAATATTACAATATGTATAATAAATAAAAAGTTTGTATAGCGTAAATGCTTGCAAACTTTTTTGCAAATATATTCCTAATTTGCCCCACATTCTGTTTAATATATAATAAAAACATTATGAAACATAGAGATAACGTACGAAATTTTTGCATTATTGCACACATAGATCATGGGAAATCAACCCTTGCAGATAGGCTTTTAGAAGCAACCGGAACAATTGCACAGCGTGATATGCAGGCGCAGTTGCTTGATACAATGGACATTGAGCGAGAACGTGGTATTACGATTAAGCTCAATGCCGCTAGAATGAATTATACCGCCAAAAATGGCGAAAAATATATTTTTAACTTGATTGATACTCCGGGGCACGTAGATTTTTCTTACGAAGTTTCACGCTCTCTTGCAGCTTGCGAAGGTGCTTTACTTATCGTTGACGCAACTCAAGGTGTAGAAGCTCAAACTCTAGCCAATGTTTATATGGCAATTGAACAGAATTTGGAAATTATTCCGGTAATCAACAAAATTGACCTTCCTTCTGCCGATGTGGATAGAGTTAAGGAAGAAATTGAAGAAATTTTGGGAATCGACACATCTATGGCAATTCCGGTTAGTGCAAAAACAGGGCTCAACATTGGAGAAGTTTTAGAAGCTATTGTTAAATTTGTTCCGCCACCGGTTGATACTACGGAAAAACCGCTAAGAGCTTTGGTTTTCGATAGTGCGTATGACCCTTATTTAGGAACGTTGTGTTTCTTTAAAATTATGGATGGCAAAATGAAGCTTGGTGATAAAGTTAAGTTTATGGCTTCTGGTAAAGAGTACGAAATCACTGAACTTGGCTATTTAACACCACATAGAGTTCAAGTAGAAGAGCTTGTATGCGGTGACGTAGGTTATTTTGCCGGTTCTATAAAAGAAATTACCAGATTTGTAGGTGATACGGTTACTCATGTCGAAGCTCCGGCAGATGAGCCACTCCCTGGGTATAAAGAAGCTTTGCCAATGGTATTTTCCGGCATGTATCCTGTAGATAACGAGGATTATCATGAACTTAAAGAAGCTTTGGAAAAGTTAAAGCTTAGCGATAGTTCAATCACGTTTGAACCTGAAACATCAAGCGCTTTAGGTTTTGGTTTCCGTTGCGGTTTCTTGGGTATGTTACACATGGAAATTGCTCAGGAAAGATTGGAAAGAGAATATAATCTTTCTATCGTAACGACTGCACCTTCTGTAGTTTATAGAGTGCATAAAACTAATGGAGAGGTTGTGGAAATTGACAACCCTGCAAACCTTCCAGCTGCTCAATATCGTGAGTATATTGAAGAGCCTTATGTTAAGGTTTCTATCATTACTCCTAACGAGTATGTTGGCACTTTGATGGATTTATGCCAAACTAAACGCGGTATTTTTATTAATATGAACTATCTTGACAAAGTTCGTGTTGATTTGATTTATCACTTGCCTTTAAGTGAAGTAATTACAGATTTTTATGACCAATTGAAATCACGTTCAAAAGGTTATGCAAGTTTGGATTACGAATTTCAAGATTACAAGCGCTCAAAGCTTATTAAGCTTGATGTAATGCTTGCCGGAGAGGTTGTTGACGCACTTTCTGTAATTTGTCACGAAGATAACGCGTATTATATCGGACAAAAATTGACTGAAAAGTTGAAAACAATTATTCCGCGTCAAATGTTTGAGGTTCCTATTCAGGCTGCAATTGGCGGAAGAGTTATTGCCAGAACAAATATTAAAGCTTTGAGAAAAAGCGTTCTGGATAAATGTTACGGCGGTGATATTTCACGTAAACGTAAACTTCTTGAAAAACAGAAAAAAGGTAAAAAACGTATGAAGGCTATCGGACGTGTAGAAGTTCCACAAGAAGCATTCATGGCAGTTTTGAGCCTTGAAGATGAAGCGTAAGCTAATAAAATTGTGACTTGAAGGTATCTATTTTAAATTTTTAGATTGCCACGAAAATCACAGATTTTCTCGCAATGACTCTTATTAATAAATAACTAAATAAGGTCGGTGAAATTTTTCACCGACCTTATTTTAAACTTGATATTAAACTAAATCTTAGTAGATAATAGTCAATACTTCGTCTGGGTTCAAGCTAGAATCATTAGTTGTGTTAGGAACGAAGATATATTTAGCTTCGTCAACGAATTCGTAGCAGATACCGAATACACCAGAAGCAGCAAGCTTAGTGATGTTGTAAACACCTTTACCAACTGTGATAAAGCTGCTACCAACACTCTTCAAGCCTTTAACTGGGTGTAATGATGCTGTATCAGCAAATGCGTCAGACCAGTTGTCACCGTATTCTTCAACACCGTTAGCAACTACTTCAGCAGCAGAAGATGCAGAACGTCCGGCAACACCGGCAACTCTGCCTACCATTGAGAATGGAGCGCCAAGAACTCTTGAAACTACGTTAGGGTTCTTAGATACGTCAACAGATGCTGATGAAAGTTGTTTAGGGAATTCAGCACAGTTGTCGCCGTTTTTGATGTTTTTGAATTCAACTTCTACATAACCAGGGTTCTTAACACCAGGTCTAGAAACTGCAGATACGATACCTTTAACAGTAGAACCTGCTGGGTAGCAAACTCCGCCGATTGTAGCATCTTCAACAGTCTTAGCTGTGAATGTATCACCAACGTTAGAAGTTCTAGCGCTGATTCTTTCGCTTAACTTAATTTTCAATTCTACTGGTTGGTACTTAGTAGCGCAATTTGCGATACCGTTTGATGTATCAATTTTGAAACCAGCCTTCATAGCGCCTAACATGTAAGCAACTTGTTCTTTTGATAAGTATTCATCATTTACAACTTTATCTTTGTTTTCAATGTTGTTTAGAATGCCGGAAGCAATAACTTCGTTAGCTGCACCTTTTGCCCAATCAGGAACGTATTTTACAGCTTGACCTTCAAATACAGGAGCTGCATTTTTATCCGCAGAAACATCCATCATTTTAGCGAAAGTAGCGAATACTTCAGCCTTAGTGATAGGTTGATCTGGTTTGAATGTTAAATCTGGGTAACCAATCATAACGTCAGCAGTTAAAGCTCTGTCGATTTGGTCTTTTGCCCAATAGTCGCCTGCAACGTCAGTATATTTGTTAGGAGCAGTAGCTTGCAAGTTCAAGCCGTCTGCAATAATGAATGCCAATTCAGAACGTAATACAGGCATTTTAGGGTTGAATAAGCCAGCTCTTCTAGCATCCATTTTACCCTTCATATTGTTAAGCATTTGTTTTGCTTCGCGAGCAATAACAACATTTTGCTTTCCTTCGATAGTTTTTGCTGTGCAAGGTTTGTAAACCTTTCCACCAATAACTACGTTGCTATCAGTGTTAACCATTGACTGACCTTGAGTACCAAACAATGTTGGATGAGCGTATGCTTGTACATCAGCAGGTTCACCTGCCATTGCAACACAAGAAGTAACGCAAACAGCGCCAAGTGTTGCTAACATTTTTTTAGATAGTTTCATACTTCTCCTTTCTAATTCACATTCCATTTTACCTGAAAGTCTATACTCGTAATTAAACCATATAATGTATTTTTTCTTATCATACAAGCTTATTTTTTAGGCAACAGATAGGCTTGCGGATAACAATAATCTTCTCTGAAACCTATTCTTCTGTACATTTTCAGCGCTTTATAGTTATTGGTTTCGGTAGTAACATTGATTTCGCTAAAAGCTCTTTTGCCAAGCTTTGTCCAATCGACAATGGTCTTGATGGAGCGATTTAATAAATGTTCTGAAAAGCCATGACCTCTGTGCTCTTTTTCGATTGCAACAAGTGGTAAGTTTGCAATCTTACCGCCGGTCACATTTGCAAAAGCAAAACCAACCGGTGTATCTTTGTATAATAAAACTGAAGTTACATCAGGCAAAAACTCGCCATAAACATTTTCTACAACCTTATTAATAATATCTTTAGTGCCTTCTATTGACTTAAATCTTGTATCATAGATGGCATCCTGTGTATCGCGGAAAGATTCGTGTATTACTCGGATTGCATCATCTCTGAATGAATCTTCGTAACTTACTATTTTATAATTTTCCGAACGTTCAGAAAGCTTCATGTTTTCCAAAATTCTTTCAGAAGACGCGTTGCCCATCATAAATCTTAAGACGGCAAGACCAATGTATTTGAAACCGAATTTTGCAATATCAGCGGTGAATACTGACTGATGTCCAATCATAGGGTAAGAAACAACCTTGCTTTGACGTTCTGTTTCTGTTAGTTCCAAGAATTTTTCAAGAAGTAGTTTAATTTTTGTAACTTCGTCTTCTGTTCCAAGGCAATGAATAAGGTTTAACTCAATAGATTCAGATATTGAAGTTGTATAAACCAAAAAAGCAGTTGGAATTTCATTCTCTTTAAGAACAATACATTGCATGTACTTCTTTTCAACAGCGTCAATAAATTCTTCGTAAGGAAGTGGTTCTAATTCAAACTTGTATTCACTTACTGCCTTTGCCTTGAAGTCATTGTAAACTCCTGCAAAGATTTTAGATATATTTCCGTTTAGTAACTCTGTTTCGTACGCTGTTTCTGCCATAATTGTCCCTTACATTAAATGGTGCATTTTTTCACGCTTTGTATTTATGTAGCGTTCATTATATTTATTAACCTCTGATTTAAGGTTAATATTCTCGTGTATCGTTAAACCATAACCCTTTAACCCAACAATTTTTTTAGGGTTATTGGTTATTAGATTAAAATTATTGAAACCCAAATCCAATATAATTTGAGCGCCGACTCCGTAATTTCTTAAATCAGGTGCAAAGCCAAGTGAAACATTCGCTTCAACCGTATCTTGTCCTTGTTCTTGAAGCTTGTATGTCTTAAGCTTGTTAATCAGTCCGATTCCTCTGCCTTCGTGATCTCTTATATAGATTACTGCGCCTTTACCGTATTCATTGACCATTTTTAGGGCAGTATGTAATTGCCAATTGCAGTCACATTTAAGGCTGTGGAAGATATCTCCGGTTAAACATTCACTGTGCACACGAATTAGCGGAATCTTGTCGCTTCCGTCATCTTTGACTAATGCCACATGTTCACATCCGGTGATTGTATCAGTGTATCCAACTATATTAAAATCACCGAATTGTGTTGGTAAAAATACTTCAACTTCACGTTTTACAAACTTTTCACGTTTCAAGCGATACGCAATTAAGTCTGCAACTGTTATAAACTTGATATTATGCTTTTCTGCAAATTTATGCAAATCATCTCTGCGAGCCATTTCGCCATTGTCTTTCATGATTTCGCACATAATTCCGGCTTCTCTATGTCCGCAAAGCTTTGCCAAATCAACCACAGCCTCTGTATGACCGCATCTTTTAAGAACTCCACCTTTTTTTGCAACGCAAGGGAATAAGTGTCCAGGACGGCGCAAGTCAGAAGGTTGAGCGTCAGGTGCAATAGCGACTTCAATGGTTTTGGCTCTATCAAACGCTGAAACTCCGGTTGTGACACCATATTTAGGATGTGCATCAATACTGAGTGAAAAAGCCGTTTGCATACTTTCTGTATTTTTTGCAACCATTTGTGGTAAATCCAGTTGTTCTGCGATTTCTTGGGAAATTGCAAGACATACAATCCCGCGGCATTCTTTAGTTATAAAGTTAACAAGCTCCGGAGTGACAAATTGTGCTGAGCAGATTAGGTCGCCTTCGTTTTCTCGGTCTTCATCGTCAGCAACAATGATAGGTTTACCTAACTTGAAATCTTCCAATGCTTCTTCAATTGTATTAAATTGATTTGTCATAATTAGCAGAATCCGTTTCTTTGTAAAAAATCTATACTTATTCCTGAACTATTATCTCTCGTTGATAAAAATTTTTCAACATATTTGGCTAAAATGTCGACTTCTATGTTTACATAATCGCCGACCTTTAAGTCAATCAGGTTTGTATTTTCAAATGTGTGCGGGATAACAGCAATTGTTATTTTTTGCCCTTGAATGTCCGCAATAGTAAGGCTTATACCGTTAATTGCAATTGAGCCTTTTTTTACCACATATTTTGCTTGTTCTTTTGTGAGTTCGATTTCCAAATCGCAAAATTCATCGTGTTTTTTTATGTTGCTTACTTTGGCAATGCTGTCAGTATGACCGGAAACTATATGACCGCCAAACCTTCCATTTGCAGGCATTGCACGTTCCAGATTGACTATAGAGCCGCTTTTTAGCTTTCCAAGAGTTGTGACTCTTAGAGTTTCAGCTGATGTATCTGCTGTAAAGGAATTGGATTCCAGTTTTGTTGCGGTAAGACACACACCACTTACGCAAATACTGTCACCGATTTTAGAATTTTCTAATACTTTTGAACATTTTATGACGATTTTTTTATCGTCTAAGGTCAAAATCTGACCTTTTTCTTCTATAATACCCGTGAACATGAGCCAATTGTACCATGGTTTTGCGAGTTTGTACAGAGGATGGGAGAGTTGAAAAGCAACTTTCCACTTTTAATTTTCAACTTCCACCTTCTCATCCAAATAGAGGGTTGAAATCCTTACCCACATGGACTATAATGTTATATATAGTATATACTCAATAAAAAAGGATTTTTATTATGGCGTCTACAATATCGTTTAGCGGTTTGGCTTCCGGCTTAGATACCTCTTCGTGGGTAGAAGCTTTAGTTAATGTCAAGAAGGAAGAGCTAACCACTTTACAGACTAATTTAAAATCAATACAAACAACAAAAACAACATTAACAGATACAAAAAGTAAGTTTACATCATTAAGAACAGCGATAGAAAAACTTACTGATGCTAAGTTTGGCGGTTCTTTTGACTTGTTTGCAAAGAATTCTGCAACTTCGTCTAACAATGATATATTTTCTGCAACTGTTACAAGTAATGCAGCAAGACAAACTTATGATATTAAGGTTCAACAATTGGCTACATACACAAAAGCAACTTCTAAAGAGTCTGCAAGCGCTGTAGCCGATGATTCAACAAAGCTTTCAAATCTTGGTATTACCAGTGGTTCTCTTACAACATATGTAAATGGTAAGAAAACGACTATAAATATCGGCAAAGATGATACTTTAGGTGATTTAAAATCAAGACTTGCGGAAGCCGGAATAAAAACAGAAATTGATAATAATGGTGTTTTGAAATTATCTGCACAAAATAGTGGTGATACTATCCACATCGGTGCTACAACTGATGGAACAAATTTGACGTCATTGATAGGTTTAACAGCTCAAGAAGATGGTAGTTATGCATCTACAAACTCATTGTTTAAGGCTTCTGTATCATCAAAATTAACAGCAGAGGATTCAGGATTTAATGAAAAAATCAAAGCGGGCACATTTACTATAGGTGATGCAACTTTCACAATTGATGATAAAACAACATTATCTTCATTGATTTCAGAAATTAATAACAATGATAAAGCACAAGCCTATGCATACTGGGATGATGCCAGTGGAAAGCTTTCAATCACTTCTAAAAAAGAAGGTGCATCTTACATTAATATTGAGGCAGGAACAAGCAACTTTACTGATGTAATGGGATTTACAGCTTCTGAATACGATACTGATGGAAAAGTTGTTTCTTCTAAAATGTATACAGAAGCTCAAGAACTTGGCTTGAATGCGATTTTCTCAGTTAACGGTACACAAATGACGTCAACTTCTAATACAGTAACTTCTGATATTTCAAGAATGGACGGAGTTACATTGACGTTGAAGCGTGCTAATACAGAGGATGATGGTAATACAACATTGAAGGTTTCTCAGGATAATTCTCAATTGAAGGAAGCTGTTAAATCTTTTATTACTGCATATAATGAAACAATTGCTAAGGTTGATGAAGTTACTGCAAGTGGTGCAGATTTACATGGTGAAACATCTTTGACAAGTTTGAACAGGACTTTGAAACGTTATTCAACAAGTTCTAATTCAAATGACGGTGTTTATAAGTTATTATCTGATATTGGTATAAAAACGGCTTCAGCTGATGGCAATAATCTTTCTGCTGATACTTATGAATTATCATTAGATGAAGACAAATTTATGAAAGCCTTGGAAGAGAATCCGGATTCTGTTAAATCAATTTTGACAGGTGATACAGGTGTTCTTTCAATGATGGAGAATACTATTGAACAAAGCTTGAAGGCTTCTGTAGGATTCTTTGATGTAAAAACTTCTACTTTGGATTCTAATATCAAGAAGATGGAAGAAAAAATTTCAAAGAAAAATACAAGCATAACGACTTATAAGTCACAATTAGAAGCAAAATTCCAGAAGATGGAACAGGCAATTGCTTCAATGCAACAGAATTACAGTTCGTTCTTATCATCATAAGATATAAAAACCGGAGGTTCGAATGACTTCCGGTTTTTTTAATTTTGTGTTAAATTTAGGTGAGTTGGAGTAATGTAATTCTGTTTTTATGTATGATTTAACAAAAATATTGCCGCATAAACCACCTATGATACTTCTTGATGATGTTTTGGAAGTAGATATTGAGCAGAACAAACTTACTGCAATGTTTAAGGTTGAACCAAATAAGGTTTTTTACGAACGGAAACTTGGAATAAATACGCTTGTCGGAATAGAGTTTATGGCACAAGCAATCGGATGTTATGCTTATTTTAAGAATAATTGTGTTGAACCAAAACCGGGGTTACTTCTTGGAACAAGACTTTATAATAACAAAACTGATTATTTTAGGGACGGAAAAGAATATATTGTAAAAGTGCACGAAATTTTTACGGATAATGAAATTGTCGTTTTTGACTGTTTAATATATGATAAAAGATGTGTGGAAATTGCGAGCGCAACGATTAATGCTTATCAGGGCGACAATATAGAGGAGCTTCTTAAAAGTGAATAAATGGGTTTTAGTGACAGGAGCAAGTAGAGGTATTGGCAAAGAAACCGCTTTATATCTTGCATCTAACGGTTATAATATAGTTTTGCATTGTTCAAATGATGTTACAAGATTAGATAACTTAAAAAAAGAAATTGAATCAAAAGCTGTTCAGGCAAGGGCACTTGCTTTTGACATAAAAAATCGTGCGCAGGTTGAACAAGTTTTGACAAATGATATTGAAGTTAATGGAATGTATTATGGTGTAGTCTTGAATGCCGGAATTGCAAAGGATAATCCTTTCCCTGCTATGGAAGAAGATGAGTGGGATGATGTTTTGCGTACAAATTTAGATGGGTTTTATAATGTTCTAAAACCCTTAATTATGCCATTTATTCAACAGAAAAAAGGCAGAATAGTTGTTATGTCATCAATTTCAGGTCAATGCGGTAATCGTGGACAAGTGAATTATAGCGCTTCAAAAGCAGGGTTGGTAGGAGCAGCAAAAGCATTGAGCCAAGAGGTAGCAAAGCGTAAAATTACAGTAAACTGTATTGCTCCGGGGATAATAAAAACCGATATGACCGAGGATTTGCCGGAAGAAGCGATAAAACAAATTCCTATGCGCAGAATGGGACAGGCAAGAGAAGTTGCAAGTCTTGTGAATTATTTAATGAGCGAGGATGCAGGATATATTACGGGGCAAGTAATTAGTGTCAATGGAGGGCTCTATTTATGAGAAGAGTAGTCGTAACCGGTATGGGGATTGCTTCTCCTTTGGGCTCTACTGTAAAATTGGCATTTGACAGGCTTAAAAAATACGAAAATTGTATCGAACATTGGGATAGGCTTGATGAATATGAGCGTTTAAATACATCTTTAGGTTCTTTTGTTAGTGGGTTTGAAGTTCCTGAACATTTTACAAGAAAAGTTCGCAGGACAATGGGAAATGTATCTTTGATGGCGACTGTTACAGCGGAAGAAGCACTTATGGATGCCGGATTGCTTGGCGATGATATTATCACAAATGGTAGAACAGGTGTGAGTTATGGGTCTTCGACAGGCTCTTTGGATGCGATTTTGGATTTTTATTCAATGTGTATTGATAAAGAGGTGAAACTTCTGAATTCAGGCTCTTACATAAAGATGATGCCACAAACTGCAGCTGTAAATATTTCTCTGTACTTTAAAACGCACGGTCGTTTGATTCCAACATCTACGGCTTGCACATCCGGTGCGATGGGGATAGGTTATGCATATGAAGCGATTAAGGACGGATACGCTGATGTTATGATATCCGGAGGAGCAGAAGAAATTCATCCTACGCAGGTTGGAGTATTTGACACATTGTATGCTACAAGCAGTAAAAATGATACACCAAAACTTACTCCATCACCATTTGATAAAAATCGTGACGGACTTGTAATTGGAGAAGGCGCAGGGACTTTGATACTTGAAGAGTATGAAAGAGCGAAAGCAAGAGGTGCAAAGATTTATGCAGAAATTGCGGGCTTTGCGACTAATACTGATGGAACTCATATAACGAACCCAAATAAAGATATGATGGCGGAGGTTATGCGCCAATCTTTGAATTGTGCGGGTGTTTCTGCGAAAGAGATTGGGTATGTTAATGCGCACGGAACCGGTACTGTGAATGGTGATATAGCGGAGAGCTTGGCGACAGAAACTGTGTTTGGGCAAAATATTCCAATAAGCACTATTAAGAGCTATACAGGACATACGCTTGGCGCTTGCGGTGCAATAGAAGCGATACTTTCGATTGAGATGATGAATAACAAATGGTTTGCACCGACGCTGAATCTAAATGAACTTGACGAAAACTGCGGTCAGCTGGATTATATAATAAAAGAAGGCAGAATTATTGATACAGAGTATGTAATGACTAATAATTTTGCATTTGGTGGAATTAATACATCAATAATCTTAAAAAGGGTTTAAGTTTATGAAAAAAGTTTTATTGCTATTATGCGTGGTTTTTGTATTTACAGTTAGTGTTTGTTTTGCCTTTGAACGTCCAAGGTGGGTAGGACAACCGATTTACGTATATGTTCCGCAGTATGGACAAATGAGTACGTTGATGAAGCAAGCATTTATGGCTTGGGAAAAGAAATCGGATTCAACCGTGCGTTTTCAATTTATTGATAATACCAGCAATGCTAATATTGAAGTAGAATTTGTTGATTTTGTTGCAAATTGCAATGAAGCAAATGCAGTTGGTTGTACAGAAATGATGACTCGTGGCGGAAATTACTATAAAGCTTTTGTCACAATCGGTACAAAACAATATGTGCGAAAATTTGAAGGCGGACAATATATCCGAAAAATTGTTACAAGACCAAAAGAAAATATTTATGGTGTAATGTTGCATGAAGCCGGACACGCAATCGGTTTAGGACATTCTGATGTTCCAAAAAGTATTATGTATCCTTATGATTTGGACACAATGCAATATCTGACGAATGAAGATTTGAAATTGTTGTATAAAAAATATCATTAAATAAAAGCGAGAATAAATTTCGTTTTTATTTTGACAAAAACTTTTTTATGTTAACAATCGAACTTCTGAAACAGGCATTAAAAACGGGCTTGAAACTAATTCTTGCCCTAATAATAGAAAAACTCCCCAGGTTGGACTCGAACCAACAACCTACCGGTTAACAGCCGGTTGCTCCGCCATTGAGCTACTGAGGATTATTTCTCGTATTCAGTTTACTATTCTATAGTATCAAATAATTTTTTTTTGTAAAGGGGTAAATTTAAAAAATCTCTTAAATTTTATAAAAATTTTAGCAAGCAATCTTTAGTAGGTGTCAAAAATAGACAATTTAATTTTCATCCTTAAATCATATACGCATGTCTAGTTTTTAATTTTAAGCCAAGGATAAATAATAATCGTATGAAAAAAATATTAAGCATATTAATACTGATGATATTTACAGTTTTTCAAGTTAATGCTGCAACGTTTCAGGGTGGTGTTGCAGAGCAGGGGCGTGGAAATTCCAGCAGAATTGTCGACAAACAAACCGGTGAGGGTGTTGGCGGTGCCAAAATAACTTTGCCAAAACAAAATTACGCCACAAAAACTGACTCAAGTGGTTTTTTTGAATTAGATACACATATCGATGGTACAAGCATAATGTCTGTTCAAAAAGAAAACTACAAGCCTTTTTCTATGACAATTAATGACAAAACACTCAATGCGCCAATTGTTGTTGGCATAGAAAAATCCAATGCCTCTGATTTATCACTGGACGCTAACATGTATCACTTAGGTGATGACAGTTATTCAGATATGTCAGCTAATGCAGGTGAGTTCAGAATGCAGGCTATTGGACCATTTTATACTAAACGTTTTACGCTTAAAAATCTGAATTTATCTAAGCCCGCATACCTTGTAATTGGCTCAATCATAGGCATTGATACTGCTATGGCACGTTCTATGGGGCAAAATAAAATTCCGAACGCTTTTGCCTCACCGCCTGAAGTGTATTTTAACGGTAACAAGATTTCTGAAATCCAACTTAATGGTGATGGACAAAAGATTAAGTTACCTTCTTCTTTGATTCGAAAAAATCAAGTCAATGAAATAACCATAAAAACCGGTCGAAACCTAATGCAAACTGCGTATGTAGACTATGATGATATAGAATTTATGAACTTGATTATAGAAAACTAGTCATGGTAAATATCAAGTTTTTATTGTAACATATACAGCAATGACGTTGCACTATTAATTTACCAAACTAGTAAATTCACTGTTTTAAAACAACTTTCCAGTTACGAATGCTGATTACTGTGTCTACGTGTGTAACACCGTGCACAGCACATCTAGAATCTGATTCAAAGCTTGTGAGCGGTGTGAAATCTGATTTTTCTCTTCTTCGCTTAATTCAGCCATAGTTGTAGTTCGTCCTTCAACCAAAAATATTGGATCATATCCAAAACCGTTGGAGCCGGCAGGTTCTTGAGTGATACTACCTTTACAAATACCTTTACAAGCAAACGCAACTTCACCTTGCGGATTAATCAATGTCATTGCACAGACAAATTCTGCAGTTCTATCAGTTTTATCTTTCATTTCTGTTAGAACTCGCTCAATGCGTTTTTGAGGAGTTTCTGCGTATCGTGCAGAATAAAGCCCCGGAGCACCGTTTAAACTCTTTATACAAAGTCCCGAATCATCAGCCAACGCCCAACTTTTAGTGAGTTCCCAGGCTGCCATGGCTTTAATTCTAGAATTCTCCTCAAAAGTTTTACCATCTTCAATCGGGTCAAAACCTTCCGGAGGAAGCACGAATTCAATATCGCATTCTTTTTCGTATTTTGTTTTTACAATATCATTAATCTCTTGAACCTTGTGCTTGTTTGATGATGCTAAAACTATTTTCATTAATCCCTCTTATTATAATAATTAAGCTCTTTATTAGTATCCAGAATTTTTCCTTTGCAATTAAAAATCCCATTTTTTAAGCCCATTTTTGAAAGTCTGTATTTTAAGCTTACCAGCAAAACTTCAAGTCCGTATTTGCAAGAACGGACAAAGTTAATAGATGAAGCTTCCGGAAAATATTTTGTCGGACAAGAAATTTCGCCAATCTTAAAACCTTGATATAAAAGCAAAGCAAGCATTTCGTTATCAAATATAAAATCATTGCTACAAGTTTCCAATGGCAATGTTTCAAGAATCTTTCTTGTAAAACCTCTAAAGCCTGTATGGTATTCTGACAATTTTTCACCAAGGAAAAAGTTTTCAAATCCGGTTAAAAACTTGTTTGATACATATTTGTATAGTGGCATTCCGCCTTTTAATGCTGAGCGTCCAAGCATTCTGGAAGCAATTACAGCATCATATTCTTCAAATGCCATCATAGAGGCAATTGCAGGAATAAGTTTTGGAGTGTATTGGTAATCCGGATGTAACATAATTACAATATCTGCTCCAGCTTTTAATGCAGCACGATAACAGGATTTTTGATTGCCACCGTAACCTTTATTCTTTTCATGTACTATTGTTGTAATATTAAGTTTTTTAGCGATTTCTTTCGTTTTGTCAGAAGAGAAATCGTCGACAAGGATAATCTCGTCGACGAAATTTTGATAAATCTCATTATAAGTTTTCTCTAAAGTTTTTTCTGCATTATATGCAGGCATTATAATTACAACTTTTTTGTTGTTTATCATGTCTAACCGAAACCTTAACTTTCTACAGCCTCTTCTTCTTTTTCTTCAGCGTTTCTGATAGAAGATTTGTCAGATGTTAAAGCTTTGTCTTTAAATTTCTGAACTTGTCTTTGTAATTTGTCTGCCAACAAATCTACGCTTGCATACATTGATTCTGCTGCTTCTTCACAATGAACAACACCAGTATTCATTTTGCAAGAAACTTCTGCTACGTGTTTGCCTGTTGCAGCAGGGTTTTTGATTACAGACAAAACCACATCAATTCCGGTAATTTGGTCATAATGGTTAGCCACTTTGCCGATTTTTTCTTTTACATAAGCTTTGATAGCATCTGTAATCTCAATGTTTTTACCATTTACGTGTATATACATTAACACCTCCTATGTACTACATATTCTATTGTACAACATTTTATTGTATTTTTAAAGCCCTTTTGAGGAAAGTTTAACGCTTCTGTAATCTTTTACATGCCATTCGGATATTAGCTTTATGACATCCAATAATATACCAAAACGGCAGCTACAGAGAAGATTAAAGAAGTTAGCGCAAATTCTTTCACAATTCTCAATTCAGAATGTCCACATAATTCAAAATGGTGGTGAATTGGTGACATTTTAAAAATTCTTTTGCCGGTCAATTTGAAGCTTGTTACCTGTAATATTACAGAAAGTGTTTCTACAACAAATATTCCGCCAAATAGTGCAAGAAGTAGTTCACATCTTCCGATTACCGCAAGTGTTCCCAGCAATCCACCTAGTGCTAAAGAACCTGTATCGCCCATAAAAACTTGAGCTTTTGGTTTATTATATCTCAAGAAACCTATCAAAGCACCGATTACCGTTGCAGCAATGATTGCCGCAGCATCATGCCCATCGCGTAAAGCTAAGTAACCGCAAGCTGCAAATGCCGGAATTCCCGTCGCAGCAGCAAGTCCATCCAAACCGTCTGTTAAGTTATAAGCATTAGATGCGCCAGTTACAACAAAAACGGTAAAAATAGGATATAAAATTCCTAAATCAAATGTGTGGCTGCCTAATGTAATAACAGTTCCATATGTGTTCATTGCATAGATTGTCGGAATCAGTGCAATTAGGATTTGTCTAACTAATTTTCCCTTTGGGCTAAGTCCTTTGTTTTCGTGTCCTTTGATTTTTAAATAGTCATCTTGAAAACCGGCAAGAGTCATAAAAAGAAGAGTTATTAGTATAATCCAAGCGGATGTATCCATGTGTTGCGCCATAAATAATGTGATTATTGAGGCTATAACTACGGCAGCTATGATAAAAACACCACCGGTTGTCGGAGTTCCGGCTTTTTTAGCGTGAGCTTCCGGTGCTACGTCCAAAATATATTGTCCTATAGTTTTCTTCCTCAAAAAATCTATATAAGGAACACCAAACAATAAACATAGAACCATGCTCATCAAAAGCGCAACTGCCAACATTATTAACATAAAACTTCTCCTTTTATCAAAGTAACATAATAATATTACCGCAAACAGAAGTTCTATCAAAGAATTATTAATTTTGATTTGTCGTAATTGTACAAATGGAGCTATCTTGAAGATATTTGTTCCAAGCTTTTGAAACTGGATTCTTTTGAGCGGATTCTAAATCGGAAAAATCCGGCGCTGAGTCAGAGTATTTTTGCATCAAATTATAAGCATCTATAACAGATGCTAACTCAAGTGTTTGAGCTTTATTGAAGCGACATGTAATATCAGAAGAGATGTTCATAAACTTTATGGATTCCTTGTAAACACACCTGTCTCCTTGTAATCCGACAATTCGTTTTGTTGACTGTACATTCATACCAGCTGTTTGAACTTGTCCGCTGTCAGAAAATGGAGTGCAATTTTTCAGAGCTTTAGAAAAATCTGCTTCTCCGGAAATTGCACTCAAACAAAAAAATAATAGTATCGCAGAAAAAATAAAGATTCTTTTATTAATCATATTTCTGCCTACTTGTTTAATGCAGCTTTCAAACGCGCCAATGAACGAGCTAATGCTGCTTGAGCTCTATCTGCATCAATCTTAGCACTATTGTCTGCCAATCTTGCTTCTGCTCTGTCTTTTGCGGCATTTGCTCTTGTTACATCGATGTCACAGCCGTCTTCACAAACATCTGTAAGAATAGTAGCTTCGTTATTTTTGAACTGAAAAATTCCGCCCATAGTTGCAAAGTACTTATACTTGTCCCCGACTTTAGCTTTTGTTACACCAATTTCTAAAGCAGTTGTAAGCGGAATATGGTCTTTTAAAATACCAAGTTGACCTCCTGTAGTTTGAATCACAAGTTCATCAACTTCACCATCAAATACTATGCGTTCGTGTGTGATTATTTTTAGTTTCATAAAAAATCCTTTGTTTAGAAGTCTTTAAGTTATTAAGTCGCTAAGTTCATTATAAAAATTTTTTAAATACGAACTTAACGACTTAACGTCCTAACGACTTAAAGTCTTTATTGTAACGTTTTTGCCTTTTCAACAGCTTCTTCAATTGTACCAACCATGTAGAAGGCTTGTTCCGGCAAGTCGTCATGTTTACCTTCGATGATTTCTTTGAAGCCTCTGATTGTATCATCAAGTTTAACGTATTTACCAGCAATACCAGAGAACTGTTCTGCTACGAAGAATGGTTGTGACAAGAATCTCTGAATTTTTCTCGCTCTGTTTACGGTTTCCTTATCTTCGTCAGATAATTCATCCATACCAAGAATTGCGATAATATCTTGTAACTCTTTGTATTTTTGAAGAATTTCAAGAACTTTTCTTGTAGTTTCGTAGTGTTCATCACCAATGATATTTGGATCCAATACTCTTGAACTTGAAGCCAACGGATCAACAGCAGGATAAATACCCAAAGATGCGATTTGTCTAGACAATACTGTAGACGCATCCAAGTGAGAGAATGTTGTAGCAGGAGCCGGGTCAGTCAAGTCATCAGCTGGAACATAAATAGCTTGAACAGAAGTAATTGAACCATCTTTTGTAGAAGTAATACGTTCCTGCAATTCACCCATTTCAGTAGCAAGTGTAGGTTGATAACCAACTGCTGACGGCATACGTCCTAATAGAGCTGATACTTCTGAACCTGCTTGTGTGAATCTGAAGATGTTATCAATGAATAACAATACGTCTTGTTTAGAGAAATCTCTAAAGTATTCAGCAGCAGTAAGAGCAGAAAGCCCAACTCTCATACGAGCTCCTGGTGGCTCGTTCATCTGACCGTAAATCAGACCAACTTTGTCAAGTACACCGGATTCTTTAAATTCATTCCAAAGGTCGTTACCTTCACGAGTTCTTTCACCAACACCACCGAATACAGATACGCCGTTGTGTGCCATTGCGATGTTGTGGATTAATTCTTGAATCAAAACGGTTTTACCAACACCGGCACCACCGAATAGACCAACTTTACCACCTTTTTGATAAGGTTGAAGAAGGTCGATTGCTTTGATACCTGTTTCAAGAATTTCGATATCTGTGTTTTGTTCAATCAAAGAAGGAGATTCTCTGTGGATTGGCAAGTAATCGTTAGTTTCAATAGGACCTGCATTGTCAACAGGTTCACCTACAACGTTAAGGATTCTGCCCAAGATAGCTTTACCAACAGGAATCTTGATAGGTTCACCGGTATTTTCAACTTTCATGCCTCTTTTTAAACCGTCTGTAGAAGACATAGCAACGGTTCTAACTCTATTTGAGCCAAGCATTTGTTGAACTTCTGCAACAATGTAAGAACCATCTTCTTTGTATATCTTTA
The DNA here is from genome assembly GCA_902464375.1 of uncultured bacterium. GTDB lineage: Bacteria > Cyanobacteriota > Vampirovibrionia > Gastranaerophilales > Gastranaerophilaceae > CAG-196. The sequence continues at coordinate 19,639 of CABQIM010000017.1, forward strand.
AAGCGTTATAAATCTCAGGAAGTTCGCCCTGTGCGAATTCTACGTCGATAACAGGTCCGATAATCTGAGTAATTAATCCTTCATTTTTGTTTAAAGTTTCCATTAATCTTTCCTCATCTCTCTTCGTTGAGTTAATTATATAATATAAAAACTTTATTTACAACGAGTAATTAAGGAAAAAATTTAGAGGACGAAATTTACCGAACGGTAAATTTCGTCCCAAAAACTACCTAATCTTAACCAATTTTTACCGCTCGGTAAAATTATTAATCCAAATTTATTTTTTAGCAGGAAAAACGATAATCGGCAAGTCTTCTTCTTGAGCTTTTTTAAGATACTCTTCCGGAATATTATCTAAATCTCTTGTGAATATTGCAGAGATTTTAGGGTTGCTAACCAGAACTTCATTCCATTTGTCACTTCTTAACAAAGCGTCTGATAATCTTTTATCTCCGGTATTATCTCTGCTCAAAAATTCTTTATAGGCATTTGCAAAATCTAAATCAATTTCAGATAAGTTCTCAATAGTCATAGGTTTATTGCCTAATTTTGCCTTAATATTATCAACCCTTTTAGCATATTCTTCATTGCTGATGTTTAATATTTGTTTTAAATTGTCAGAAATCATTGTTCTATGTTTATATTTTATGCCACGACCTTTGTTAGCCATAACCATAGAGTTTTTATCATAGTATTCTGTTAGCATGTCATTTGTATTTTTGCATAATGAAAATATATCATGTCCCATTCCGACAAATTGTTTATCATTAGGTACATCAAAAATAAATCCGTGTTTAGCTGCACCGCAGATTTTATCTTTTGATACATAACTTGTGCAAATTATTTTATCATCAGAAATATTATTAAATGCTTCAAAATTTGCAAATTTGGTATTTCTTGAAACAGAAGTTGATGCAAAACCACATTCCGGTGTGTGAATAAAAGCATATAAATCGTCTAAGTCTGAAGAATTTACAATCTTAACATTATAATTTCTTGTTGCTTTAGTTCGCTCATCAGTTTTGCTAATTTGTTTTAATACAGCTCTTTGCATGTAATTTTCTGCAGGAGTTTGAGGTAAAATAAAATCAGCAGATTTTATTTCTTTTATTTTTGTGTCCAGCATTTTATCAAGATATCTGGTTAAACCATCTTTATCTTTTGCAGAATATAACATTTGTGCTAATTCAAAATCATTTCCATCTTTTAAATCAAAAGCTAATCTTTCAAATACATTTTTGCGTTCTGTTGTAGATAATTCTACTCCTCTGAATTCTTTTACTATTTTATCTTTACTAGTAGCCATAAATTTATCTATTAAATTTGAACTCTGAATAATAGAATAAACTTTCTTTGCTTCATTATCACTAAAACCGAATTTTTGTGCGATAAAAAATGCATCAAAAGCCGAATCCGTCGTGTCACCAAAATTTTTATCTGTGTTATGTAGTAGAGTTGCGAATGTCAACACTTTTTTATCAGAATCTGATAATTTTGCAAATTTTGGATTTTTGGTGATAGACTGTACGGTTTTAAGCACATTCACAAATGTTTTAGAACCGTCCACTTGATTGAATATTTCCGGCATGGGCTTAGAAATATCTTTTAAGACTTTGTTTAATTCCGGATTATCTTTTACAATAATAAAATTATTATTTTTGTATTCTTCAATTATACTTGCAATTTCTTTCAATGCAGACTTATTACTAAATTCTGAAGAATTCAAATCTCTGCCTAAATTTTCCGGATAACCGGATAACTTGCCATTTCTTATATCAAAACCGTAAAAATCTTTAACTTTAGCCTGTTCATCTTTAGAAAGTCTATTTAATACTCTTTCTATTCTTTGTATAAATGTTGTATGCTGCATAGAAAGTGAAACATTTTCCAGTTTAGATAAATCCATATTTTCTATAGTATTTTCAAAACTTTTCAAACTGGAATTAAATTTTGCACAAGTTTCAGGAGGAAGTTTTTCCAATGAAATATTCAAAGATTGTGAAATTCTTTTCATTGTAGCCATATATTCACTTTCTGTTTTTGGTACTGCCGGAAAATATTTAGCTAAATCTTTACTCATATAATCACAATGTTTGAAAGCCAACATATCGTTCATGAAAGCTCTCTTTTCACCTTTGTTCATGCTTTCAACAGAACGGTTAATCCACTTTGCGTAGTTTAAAATTTTTCCATTTTTGATTGTATCTTTAATTAAATTTGTGGGGAATTTTTCATTATTTAGTAAATCTTGAATTTCTTTTGTATAGTAATTCAATCCTTGTTTTAACTTGTACATATCTTCCCAATAATTAACATCAAATAATTTTTTACCATTTGTTTTCTTAATACTTATAAGTTTGTCAAATAAATTAGCAGTACTTGGATTATTATAGATTTCGACGAAATCACGTATATTTTCTGCATTAAAAACCGCTTTGCCATTAACTTTTTTATCAATCATTTTTTTCACAGTATCAGAGTAAGTTGTAGAAACAAACGAAATGGTTACAAGGTCGTTATCTGAAAATCTATATTTGTTATTTATCTTTTCATTTAAACTTTTCTCAAAAAGTTCAGGTGCATATTTTTTAAATGCTGCCATTCTGATAACATTAGGGAAAAAAGATTCGTCAAATCTTTGCATTGCAAGAACACTTTTTAGCTCTTCCGGACATTCAGAGTTTGCTTTTATAATTTCACTCATATATGCTCCATCTATTTCTTTACCGTTATGAGTTAATTTTAAAGCTTCTACTGCTGTTTCCGGATATTTTTTGGCAATATCTAAAATATTATATAATTCTTTAGGCTTATTAAAACGATATTTTCCATCAAATTTGGCATTAAGAAAAATATCGGCTAATTCCGGCATTTTGTTTTTAAATTCGGCACATTTTGCTAAATAATAACTATCTTCTGTACTAAAACGAGGCTTACCTTCGACACTCATTTTTAATAGTTCTTTAATTTCTTTTGGGTTCTTTTTCAAGCCATAAGCTATATTTGAAATTTCACTTCCTTTTGAAAAACGAGGTTTACCGTTTATTGTAATCCCAATTACTTCATCAATTTCATTTTTGTTGGCAGGATTTGCTATAGAAGATATATCATCTCCATTAAAACGAAATTTACCATCTAGTTTATATTTTGCTAATTCTATAATTCTATTTATATCTCTGTTTTCTGGAGAAAGTTTATGTTTCCTAAATAAGTTTGCAATATCATCTCCATTAAAACGTAATTTTCCATCAATTTCTAAATTTAAAAGTTGATTCAAATATTTTTCATCAGTTGTTTTATCATAGCTATACAATAAAGAGTCAATGCTGTTACAGTCAAATCTTGGTTTATCATTTATTTTGAGCATTGCTAATTTATCAATTAATTCGGAATTATCCCCCCAATACTTTTCTGTAAGTCGGAGGATTTCTTTGCTGTTAAATCTAGGTTTACCATCCAATTGAATATTACTCAATGCTTTCACTTCGTTTGGGAATTTTCGCATTTTCCAAGCCAACTCTAAGATGTCATCACCACTAAAACGAGGTTCACCATTCATTGTCATTTTAGATAATGTTTCAACTTCTTCCGGAAAATCTTTCATTGCTTGTTGAAGCTTATTCCCACTAAGATGCTTGCCTGCAGCTTTCATTCCACCACCAATTATTGGAGAAAGAATGGTACCTCCTATATATCCTTTTATGGCGGAATCTGTAACATCTTCTAAACTACCACCATCAAGTGCTGTTCTAAATGCACTATCAATAGCACCACTCCAAGCACCATCGGTTGCCATTTCAGCGGCAGTTGCAAGTCCTCTTTTTAAAGTCGTACCACCAACATACTCATAGCCGGCAGGGTTTACTAAAGCCGATTTTAGAATACCTTTTGCAGCTTCTTTATCTATCATTTTTCCTGTTGTTGATTTAATCGCTTGAATTCCTAGTGATTGAGCCGTAGCCTTACCGGCTGCACCGCCTAAGCCGGCTGTAAATACAGATAAGCCTCCAGAGAAAGCACCTGTTGCTGCGTCGTGTTTACAATCATTCCAAGTATATTTTTTATCCGTTCCAACCGTATCAAGAGCTTTTACACCAACCTTGATTGCAGCTCCACTTGCGGTTGCTAAACCAAAACCAAGTGCTAAACTTGTTCCGCCAGTGAGTGGTGTGGCTGCAATTGCAGCCGTATAAATAGTAAATGCAGCCACACCTGAAACAATATCACCGACCATATCGGTAGCCATATCTTGACCTTCTTTGTAGCCGTTAATCTTTGTTTCAGCTTGAGAAAGTT
>CABQIM010000018.1 GCA_902464375.1 uncultured bacterium
AATTTTGGTTTAATTTGAGTGTGAACAGTTATTGCGTATTCACGGATTTTTTTTTCTTCTTTGGTAATTTTTTCTTTCAAATCTTTATTAATTACTAATTCTTCTGTTTTTTTACAAATAAAATGAGTGCTCTTGTATCCGCCTTCTAATACACAAGTTAGCATTATAAGAAGATTCATAACCAAATATAAAGCAAAGAGTATAATAACAGCACTTAAGTATTTGAGTTCAAATACTGCACCCCAAATATTGAATGAAATTGAATAAATATTATTAGCGACATCAAGAAGCCAATTTAAGAAAGGTGTAATAAATCCAAGCCACTCCCAATGTGCATGAGTAAGATTTTGAATCCAAAATAATAAAAGCATTATTATACAAAATACACAAACTATTTTCATAAAATGCCAAAAACTTTTTAATGCGCCAAAAATTTTCAGTACAAATTCATGCATTTATCAAAATCTCCTTATTAACCTAAATAGATATTATCAATCAATCTAACACCTTCTACGCGACAAGCAATTAAAGCTATAGAATCATCATTTGCTTTTTCTTGTTCCTCAAGAGTGTTTTTATCCAATATTTCTAAATATTCCATATCGTGTTTATCTGTCAAGAAAGAATATGCAGTTTCTTTCAAGGCTGAAACATCTGTAATACCTTTTTTGTAACATTTTTTTATGTTATTTAGAATTGAACTCAAAACAAGAGCATCCTTTTTGCCTTGCTCTGACAAATACTTATTTCTTGAACTTAATGCAAGTCCGGATTCTTCTCTAACAATCGGACATTGAATAATTTCAATCGGTACATTCAAATCATTAACCATTTTTTTGATTATAATAACCTGTTGAGCATCTTTTTGTCCAAAGAATGCACAATCCGGCTGCACAATATTAAATAATTTTAGTACAACAGTACAAACACCGTCAAAATGACCGGTTCTTGTTTTTCCACAAAGTTTATTTACATAGAAAAACGGAGGACATACATAAGTCAATGTGTCATTAGAAAGCTTACTTTTCCCCCCATACATTTCAGCTGGCGTTGGAGCAAAAACAGCATCTACACCAACAGAATTACAAAGTTCCATATCCTTGTCCAAAGTTCTCGGATACTTGTCAAAATCTTCTGATGGTCCAAATTGGATTGGATTCACAAAAACAGAAACAACAACTTTATCACAAGTTTCTTTTGCTTTTTTTATCAAGCTCAAATGTCCTTCGTGTAAAGCTCCCATAGTTGGAACAAGCCCAACTTTCAAACCTTTCCATTCTGCTCTTTTTTCTCTTAATTCCTTAATCGTATGTACTAACATCTTATCCCTCTTTTATCAAAATGTATTGATGACAATTCACCTTACAGTACTGATTATACCACTATAAGGTTGCGGTGCAATAAATTTTTATCGAATTAGAAAATCCAATTTGCAACATATCCCATTAAGCAAAAAATGATTCCTTCTCAGAAGGGAACAGTTCGTTTTTAACCTCACCTATATATTCCTCTGCAGCATTTAAAACAACATCATGTAAATCGGCATACTTTTTAACAAATTTTGGAGCAAAGTCTGTAAACTTACCCAATATATCGTCCGTAACAACAATTTGACCAGAACAATATTTTCCTGCACCAATACCAATTGTTGGGATATTAATATTTTCAGTAATATATTTTGCACTCTCTTCCGGCATAAGTTCTAGAACAACCGCAAAACATCCAGCCTCTTCTAATTTTTTAGCGCTTTGCAAAATGTCTTCCACTTTGTCTTTCGTTTTACCTTGAATCTTATGCCCCCCAATTGTGTTCATCAATTGCGGTGTAAAGCCTAAATGACCGAGAACCGGAATTCCGGATTCTACGCAGCGTTTAATCAAATGCAAAATGTGTTCATTGCACCCTTCCAGTTTTACACCGGATGCACCTGCCTTAATCATTTTTGAGGCATTCTCTAAACCTTGTTCTACAGAAAGATTATAGCTCATAAACGGCATATCACCAATGATAAAAGACTTTTGCGCTCCTCTTGCCACCGCACGGACAAAAATTAACATCTCATCTATCGAAATATTATAAGTATCTTTGTACCCCAATGCGACCATAGCAAGCGAGTCGCCAACCAAAATTGCGTCAATATCAGCTTGTTCCAGCACCTGTGCGGTTGAATAATCATAAGCCGTAAGCATAGCAATTTTTTCGTTATTATCTTTTAATTTTTGAAATGTATTAACCGTCTTCATCTTTACACCTTATTAACACTTTCCCCCTCGCCCCTTGTGGGAGGTACTACGTACGTAGACAACTCTGTAGATTATTTTAGACTACCTTCGTCCCTTGTGGGAGGTACTACGTATGTAAACAACTTTGTAGATTATTTTGGATTACCCTCGCCCCTTGTGGGAGAGGGTAGAATTTCAAGTTAAGAACGTCAGTTCGAAACTTAGAAATTCGGGTGAGAGGTAGATATAAAAAGCGAAGACGCTTAGCTATATTAAACTTCTAAGCGTCTTCGCCTCTATGCATCTACCTACCTTTTAGCCGCTCTTCTATACCAATAATAAACCGCTCTTGCAACACGATGAGAACTGTGTCTTACAAGTCCTTGTTTATTTTCTTGGAGCAATTTTTGAGAAACAACTTCTATTCCGATTGGTGCAATATTTTCCATATCCAATCTTACAGGAATAGAACCACTCTTCGCGTAACCTTCAGAAATATTATCAGGTAAACTATCATTAACAAGTACCGCATCAATAATTCTCTTACCGTTTGCGTGAGTAATCAGCGCATTCACGTGACTTGCAACTGAATAATTATCAGTTTCTCCTGGTTGAGTCATTATATTACATACATAAATCTTCTTTGCATGAGATTTTTCAATCGCATCTACAATACCATCTACAAGAAGGTTTGGAATTACGCTTGTATACAAACTTCCGGGACCCAAGATAATTAAATCCGCATCATGGATTGCTGCTATTGCTTCCGGTAATGCCTTACAGTGTTCAGGCTCTGTAAACAAACGTTTAATTTTTCCATGAGCTTCCGGAATATTGGATTCACCATGTACAACACTTCCATCTTCAAATGTAGCAGCTAATTTCATGTCATCCAATGTAGCAGGAAGAACCACACCACGTATATTTAATACGTTAGAAGATTCTTTAACCGCTCTAAACATATCCCCTGTGATTGAACAAAGTGCAGTTAAGAACAAGTTGCCAAAACTATGACCTTCCAAGCCTTCACCATTTTTAAATCTATATTGGAAAAGTTCTGTAATCATATCTTCATCATCAGCAAGTGCTGCGATACAGTTTCTAATATCTCCTGGTGGAAGAATTCCCATTTCTTCTCTTAAACGACCAGAGCTTCCGCCATCGTCACCAACTGTAACGATTGCAGTAATATTATTTGTGTATTTTTTTATACCTCTAAGAAGCATTGAAAGACCTGTACCACCACCAATTGCAACGATTTTTGCACCTTTGTTAAGTTTTCTTCTTCTGTATAATTTTTCTAAGATTGAAGTATTTCCTTTAGAATTATCCATATCCATTATAGATAATGTAGTTTTTTGCCATCCCTTGAAGAATATTACAGCCCCGATAAATATAAATACGGCAGCTAAGAAATTGGAAGGCAAAATCAAAGCAGCTTTTCTAATAAGTTCTAATGACATATAAATAGGTCTTACGTTAGCCAAAACCATAAATCCCAATACTATCATAATTGAGCCTAAAAAGATTAAGAAAAACCATCTTTTTACTTCCAACCCTGGAAGTAACCAGCCAACATCTTTTGTTACTTTTACATTATCTTTAAAATTGAATGCCATAATTAATCCACCCATCCTGAAGCTTTTGCATTAATATAATTAACCGGAGCAGGAGTTATATAATTTCTTGCCTGCTGAATTAATTCCAATGAATTTTTATATTTGTTAGAAAAATGAATTGTATCAACTTCTACAAAACTCATACCGCCCAAGTTATTACGGATTTGAGAAGTATGAAGAAGATGTTGAAATCTTTTTATCAAATCATAATTATTTGTGTTGTCAGGAACTGAATAATCAATACTCAAATCGGCATTATACGTTTTTTCTAAAGAAATTTCCTGAGCCACTTGAAGATTTGTATAATCTGCTACTTTTGAAGTAATATCACCGGCTGGAGCATAATATACAAGCCATTCTGAACATTTTTTTATGGCATTAGCAATTGCACAAGAGAATGTAAAATCTTCACCAGCCATTTTATACATAGCACCGTGTGGTCTTACGTGCTCTATACTTAAACCATAAGCTTTTGCGAAAGACATAATCGCACCAACTTGATAAACAACAAGAGCTTCCAACTCGTCTTCTTTTAATTCTACAGGTCTATAACCAAACCCTTGAATATCGTTAAAACCAATATGCGCACCAATGGCAACATTTTTCTCTTTTGCTTTAAGCATAGCTTCTTTTATTGTTACCGGATCACCTGCGTGAAATCCACATGAAACGTTAACTGAACTTACATAATCAAGCAATTCGTATTCTTGAATATTTTTATACACACCGTACGCCTGCGCTAAATCGCAGTTAAAGTCAATATTTTTTATCGACTTCTTTTCTATAACTTCCTGCATTAAATTCTCCCTATTTTACTTGATTATTATATAACAAAAAAGTTTTTATATTTCACACAACATAAGAAAAAAACTAGTTTTCAATTTTTTGTCTTAAAATCGAATTAGAACCTTGACAAGTTATGAATAACATATTGCCTTCTACGTGCAAACCATAAGGTTTGTCAAGCTTAGACACAAGAACTGACGCAACTCCCATTGGAGTAATTTTCACTACGTTATTTGCGCTATAGTTTGATACATAAATATTTCCGACACTGTCTGCTGCAAGGCTGATTGGACCGCTAATCAAAGCACTCTTTAAGAATACTTGACGTTTACCATCCGGAGTAATTTTTATAATTGTATTATCAGAAAATGTTGCAACATAAATATTACCTGATTTATCCGTTGTGATTCCAGTCGGACTTAAAATATTTTCATAAACACCTGATTGAGTTGCAATCTTAGATGGAGTATTTGTTTGCGGAGTTGGAAGAGTTGTTGAAATTTTAATTGATTCTGCTAACTCTTGACCACGCTGATAGTAACTACTTGATTGCGGAATAAGTTTTAAGTATTCCGCAGACTTGGTATAATCTTCCAACTTGGAGCTCATCAATGCAAGCTTATAAATAACTTCATAGTCGTTTGGATTTCTCAAATATACCTGCTTATATACAGACAAAGCTTCCGCATATTGTTTCAAGTATTCTAAAACAGTCGCCAAATTGTAATAAGCGTCTGTGTAATCCGGATAAGTTCTAACCGCAGAACGGAAAGATTCTATCGCACGTTCATACATACCAAGCTTATAAAAATCAATACCTTGGTTATAATCCATTTTTGCATCTATTGGTATTTCCGCTGCAAAAACAGACATTGACATTGACAATAAAATTGTTGCTAATATTCTCTTAAACATAGGCACATTATAACACAAAATGTGATAAATGATACTAGATATACCTGACAAAACATTACTAAATCTGATATTTTTACGCTAAAATATAACTATGAAGCCTAAAGTTATTGCAATTGTTGGACCGACGGCAAGTGGTAAGACCGCTATGTCAATTGAACTCGCTAAAAGAATTAACGGCGAGATTGTTTCTGCGGACTCCAGACTTGTTTACAAAGGGTTTGATATAGCATCCGCCAAACCAACACTAGAAGAGCGTGAAGGGATTCCACACTACCTTATTGATATTGTAGAACCGGAATTTGATTATTCTGTTGGAAACTATTATGATGACGCTAAAAATGCTATTTACGAAATCTTATCAAAAGGCAAAACTCCTATCATTGTCGGCGGCACTGGCTTATATTTCAGGATTCTTTTAGAGAATTACAACCTGCCAAGAGTAGAAGCAAATTACGAATTACGTGCAGAACTTGATAAAAGAGATAAAGAAGATTTGCTTGAAGAATTAAAACAACTGGACAAAATCACATATGAACGACTTTACGATTCAAACAAACGCAGAATTGTAAGAGCTTTAGAAATAATTAAACTCTTAAATAAACCGATTTCTGAAATAGATATTGAAAAAGAACCGGAATTTGATGTTGAGTGGAAAATCCCACAAATGGAATCCAGAGAATGGCTCTATGACAGAATAAACAAACGTGTCGACATTATGGTAGAACAAGGTCTGATTGATGAAACAAAATTTTTGCTAAAAAAACACGGAAGAATCAAGAATTTTATTTGCACAATAGGATATCAAGAAATCTTGACCTATTTAGACGGTGAAGCAACCTTAGATGAGGCTTTGGATAAACTCAAACAGCATTCCAGAAATTATGCCAAACGTCAACTCACTTGGTTCCGCAAAAATCCGGAGTTAGAAATAAAAATTTAGCTGCCATTTTCTCATGATTCACTACTTTCCGGTTAGAACTTTTGCTCCGTCAGATTTAACATTTACGGTAATTTTTATATTTGACTTAAATGTCATCATATATGTATGAGAATAAAAAGTTTTTTCAAGCTCTTAAATAAAAAAATAAATAAATACGACAAGGCTGTTTCAAATCCCTTTGAAGCAGCTCCAATTACTATTACTTTAGTATGGGTTGAGAACGAACAAGTTCCGTATCCTAAGCCACCCCATCCAAACTAATACCTTTTTTCTTACAAGCTTCTGCCACCAATGTTTGTTCTTCCGGCAGAAATTCTTCCAGTATAGAACCCAACGCAAAAGTAGAGCCTAAAGACCCTGCAACAGCTAAACCTGCTAAAACAGGACCCGCACCGGCAGCCATACCCAGAATTGCAGTTGGAATTGCTAGATATGAAGCACACTTTATTGCTGATTTACCCAACTGTTTAAAACCGGATTTCCAATTCGTCCCTTCTACCTTTTCGCCATCTGAATCATATTTCATGCTAAAAGCTCCAGGAACTGACAAAAAATCCGGAACACAAAATAGAGCCGTAGTTATAGTTCCGGCACCTATAGCTTTTTTAGCTTTAGACAAAGATTGTGCACTCGGCAACTTCATGCTAGGCAATTTTTCAACACCGCTTTTCAAAGTCGGCAAGACAGAATTTAGTTTAACCATAATTTTCCCATATAAATACTTAATTTATTCCCGTATATACATAAAGAATTTTTAGTTAAAATAATTGCTTTATTCTTATCAATTATTACAGAATATTAAGCCAATCTTGCATTCTTTGGCACAACAGTCACACCACCCTCTGAAACATAGAAACCTCTAGCAATATCAGCCTCTCTATCCACACCAATTTTAGTGTAAGGCGGAATATCAACATTCTTGTCTATAATAGCTTTTCTGATTTCAGAATATCTGCCTACATTAACATTTTCCATCAATATACTGTCAAAAACTTGAGAATAGCTGTTAATTTTGACTTTTGGTGAAAGTACACATCGTGAAAGCATACCACCTGATACAATACAACCTTCTGATACCATAGAATTTGTTGCCATACCAACTCTATCACCTTGCTGCCAAATGAATTTTGCAGGCGGATAATTATAGTTGAAAGTTCTTATCGGCCACTCTTTTGAATACAAATTGAGTTCCGGTTCATAATCCAATAAGTCCATATTAGCCTGCCAATATGCATCAATACTTCCGACATCACGCCAATAACCCTTTTCTTTAGGAGTCATTCCGGCAAAATTATTTTCGTTAAAATTGTATATAAAGACTCTTTTACCTTGCCCCAAAAGCATTGGAATAACGTTTTTACCAAAATCGTGATTTGAATTTTCAATCTTAGCATCTTCATCCAAAGCGTTAAGTAAAATTTCTTTGTTAAAAATATAATTGCCCATTGATGCCAAGCACATCTTTGAATTATTAGGCATCGCTTTTGGAGGAGTTTGCGGTTTTTCCACAAAGCCTGTCAATCTCCAATTATCATCAACTTCTATTATGCCAAATTCGTGAGCTTCTTCTATTGGAATAGGAATAGCAGAAATAGTTAAGTCTGCATTGTTTTCCTTATGGAAATCCAACATTTGAGAAACATCCATCTTATAAACGTGGTCGCCGCCAAATACGCAAACGTAATCAGGCTCTTCATCATGTATATGGAATTCATTCTGGTAAACCGCATCCGCAGTACCCTGATACCAAGCACCGCCGGTTCTCATTTGTGCAGGAACCAAATCTACATACTGATTCAAAAATGGTGATAAAACCCACCCCTTAGAAATATGTTTATTTAAAGAGTCTGATTTATACTGAGTCAAAACCTTTATTTTGAAAAAACCGGAGTTTATGAAATTATTCAACACGAAATCAATAATTCTGTATCTGCCACCAAACGGAACTGCCGGCTTAGCTCTATCTTGCGTAAGCGGAAATAAGCGTTTTCCTTCACCACCCGCCAATATCATAACCAAAGCATCATCTATTGACATATAACCTCCTGTTTTCTCTTATTATATTCTAACAAATTTTAACACTGTTTGCACTCATCCATAAGAGTGAGAGAATATTAATTCCTAATATGGAAATTTTTATATGCTATAATTTAGTCATGAGCAAGATAAGAAAGCTTTATTATTTTGATAAAAAAAGAATGCAAGAGATGATTTCATTTCTGAACAATAGGGATGCTTACATAAACCATATTATGTTCAATCCGCTATTACCTCTGCATCACTTATTGCCGCTCAGATTTAAATTTTTACCGGAATCTTACGTTCTAAAAGATAAAAAAGATATCAAAGGACTTATCACAGTTGCACCATCAAAAAATCCGATAAAAAGATTGGAAATCCAGCGTTTGTTTTTTGAAGACAATTGCTATAATGATGCATACGAACTTATACAATTTGCCGTTTCTAAATATAAAGCAAAAGGCGCAATTTCATTTATTGTCAGAATAGATGATAACTTACCGGAATTGTTACGTGTGTTTGTCGCAAAATGCGGTTTCAGCAAAATTTCTTTCGAAAAATTATGGAAAATACCGGATACAATAGAATGTGAATATAATAAAAAGGATTTTAGAGCATTTAGAAATTCTGATGCACAGACCGTATCTGCGCTATTTAATGAATCCTTGCTGCCACATTTCAGACCACTATTGAGTAGTGATACGAAAGATTTTAAAGATGTAATTTTAAAAGGACTTTCATATTTTACAGAGTATAAATTTGTAATGGAAGACAAAAAGACAAAAAATATATCTGCTTATATTTCTATCAAGACATCAGACAACAAGAATTACATCCTTGATATTGTTCAATCGTCTTGGGTTGATCCAAATTTCGATTCTATAATAGGTTTTGCTTATGAACAAATTAAAAAGCGCCAACAAAACTTCAATATGTTTTTGAAAACAAAAAAATACACCCAAACCGGTGAAAAATATGAACAGATTTTAATGGAACATAAATTGGAATGCGTTCAGACACAAGTTGTACTGACTAATACCTCTGCAAGAATTATTAAAGATAAAGTCACATCAAAGCGATTTATTATGCTTAACCAATTTTTAGATGGCGGAGTTAATGTCGCCGGATAAGAGCAGGTATTATTGTAGTTACCAATTGAAAAGCTAATGGTGTATAGGATGCACCCTGCAATTTTTAAATATAAACTCGTTTAATTAACGCAATTTTTTTGTTGACATGGTAGGGTGCATCCTATGCACCATTAACTATGATTAGCCCCCACCCTAGCCCTCCCCCACGGAGAGGGAACGCGCCATACTGGTAGTTTTATTTTGAGGCGAAACCTGTAGCTAACAAAACAAACCTGTTGTCCTTACCTTGCAGCCGACCAAATGTCTACGTGCGTAGCACAAGAAAAAGGATGCTAAAAAGCATCCTGAAAATCCAACTATCACAAATCAATATATTATTTAAAACTTTTCATACTTCACGTTCGGAAGTCTAAGCATCTTCCTAAAGTGGTTTGTTCCACAAAGCTTCTGAAAATTTGCTTTGCAAAGCACCATTTTCAACAGACAATGAAACATTGCTTGGAGTGAAAATAAATACCATATCGCTAATTTTTTGAGCTGTACCATTAAGAGCATGAGCAGCACCACAAACAAAGTCAATAGTTCTTTGAGATTGTTCTTTATCTAACAAATCAAGATGTAAAATAACAGTCTTTTTGTCAATTAGTTTTTTAACAATCTGAGCTGATTCAGAGAATGAGCGAGGTTCAATAACTGTAACTTCGCCAGATTTGTATGAATTTGGATGAGAAACAACTTTTGATTCTCTTTCAAATGAACGTTCTGGTTTGTTATTCACTCTTGTACCATACATAGTATCTAAAGCAAGAGTACCATCAGTATCATAATCGCCATCACGATCTACTAAATCCATGAATGCGTCGTCTTCATTTCCTTCATTAAAACTTTTAGTAAAAAAGTTTACAAATCCTTTTAATCCTTCTGATAATGCCATTTCTCCTCCAATTTATAACTTACTTAAATAACTTTCTGCCTATTCTGATGATTGTTGCTCCCTCACGGAGTGCAATTTTGTAATCGTTACTCATTCCCATTGACAGTTCCGGAAGCGTAACGTTAAACTCTCTTTCTAACTCATCTCTAAACTCTCTTATATCTTTGAATAGTCCTTCTATTGTCTTATCATCCACACCTAGCGGCGCCATATTCATCAGACCCAAAACCTCTATTCCGTTTAGAGATAAAATTTCTCCCAATTCAGCTTTCAAAGTATCCTTGCTAAAACCGCTTTTTTGCTCTTCCCCTGCATTATTAACTTGCAATAAAACTTTCTCTCTCTTATTTAACGAACAGGCTGACTTGGAAATTGCTTTTGCAACTTTTAAAGAATCTACAGATTCAATAACGTCAAAACTTTTAACAACTTTCTCAACCTTATTTGTTTGCAAATGCCCGATAAAGTGAAAAATCGAATTTTTCCTAATTTCATCCGGCAACTGTTCTATTTTTTCAATTGCCTCAATGGCTCTTGATTCCCCAAAATTTCTTATCCCAGCCTGATAGCCTGCGATGATTGATTTTAGCCCAAAATATTTTGTTACTGCTACTATTTTTACTTTTGAATGTGCTATATCTTGTTTTATCTCTTGAAGGTTCTTTTCCACCTGAGAAACGTCTATGTCAACATCTTCACCCCATTTTGCAGAAGGTATAAACTCAGTATTACCTTTTTGCAAACATCCTGACAGATTATTCAGGGTGTCATTCTCGTTTTGTGATGGTCTTAACATTTCCCCAACCCTCTATTGTATTATATACCAGAAGTCATGCCGTGTACAAGAGTGTATTTGTAACAACTTTTCTGGTTTTATCAAACATGCCGAAACCCATGATTTACATGGATTTCGACCATGTCTAATATATTAAGTTTTGTAAAGAACAATATGTTTTGTTAACAATTTGACACGTTTTTATAAAAAATATTTCATAAAAGGCATGCCTTTTTTTTGAGTCGTTAAGTTGAGAAGTTCGTTTTAAAAATAATTTTAGTACGATTTGCTATTCATTTTTATTATCTATAACTAACTCTTCAACTTATGCACCTTTCAACCATTCAACTCACCACCTATTGTCCTAAGTATGCCAATGTTTCCATTACGCTACTTGCGGTTGAGAACACTCTGGAATTCATCTGAATCATCCTTTGCGCAGTAATCATATTTGAAAGCTCCGCTGCGATATCAACGTTAGAACCTTCATAACCACCTGATTCTATCGAGCCAAATGAAACTTCGCCAGCCATTCCATAATAAACATCACCGACATCAGCGCCCCATTCCCAAAGGTTATTATTTATAGAAACAAGACCTTCTTCATTAACCATAGTTGCCAATTCGATTACAAAATTTGAATTTTCTATAGTTGCACCGGTTGCAGAAACATCATCACCACGGATTGTAACGCCTTGCGGAGTAGTGTATTTCCACTGAACAGTAGATGTTCCATCGAGATATTGAGTCAGGATTGAACCATCACTATAAGTTGCAGCAATAATACCATTTTCATCAACTGTTGTAGATTTCAATGTGATTGAAGTATTATAGTTCACCATTTCTTGCAAAGAAACAACCTGATTAATTGTATCAGAAGATTTTTTTGTACTGCTTAAACCTGTTTCACCTAGGAAATTACTGGTTGTACCTTCTTCATTAAATTTAATATCACCTGTATACGAAATTTTACCATCCGCAGCCGTAAATTGAACACCACCGGTAACACCTGCTGCTTGAATTTGTTGATTGAATGCACCAATTATTTCATTAACAGTAGGATCGCCTTCTGCAATATTCAGCGTTACATTTTTGGTAATCGGAGCACCTTGTGCATCTGTTCCGGTTATAGTTGCAGATATATTACCGGCTTTAATATTAGCATTATTTAATTCACTGGTTTTTTTATTGCCAATATTCGGATCACCCTTTACGGTTGCGCTCAAATTTTTAGGAATTTGAACCGTTTCACCGGAACTTGCATTCGTGTAAGCTGATTTAGCAGCTACAACTTTCATGCCTGATTGGTTAACAATATTACCTTCGGAATCACAACTAAACACACCATCACGAGTATAGAATAACTTACCTGCTGAATCTTGCACAACAAAGAAACCATTTCCGGAAATCATTAAGTCCATATCTCTTCCTGTACTAACAAAATCACCTGATGTAAAATCTCTTGTTATACCGCCGATTTTAACACCAAGACCGATTTGTTTTGGGTTTGTTCCACCACCATCTTTTGTTGCAGCACTACCATATGACAAGTTTCTTGAATATAATGTTTCAAAAGTCATATTGGCAGATTTGTATGCTGTTGTATTAATATTTGCAACGTTATTTGCAATAACGTTGATTTGCGATTGTCCGGCATTTATACCGGTACTTGCAGTGTGCAATGCTTGTGACATTTATGTCGTCCTCCTGTTGTTGTCTGGGATTAAAATAAACCTACGCCTCTTAGCCTCTACGTATTTAACTTGGCTCTCTAATTGATGTTACGTAAGCGATTGAATAATATTTACCGTCAATCTTAATCTTACCTGTTCCATCTTTGAAACTAGCTTCTGTTACCGTTCCTGACACTTCAGTTGTCTTAGAACTGTCTTTTTCATCAGGAATTTGAAGCGTAACATCTTTACCAATCATTGAAAGCGTTTGAGTAATTTCTGAATTATAACTCATGTCATTATAAAGAGCAGAAATATATTTAGCACAGTTTTCTAAACCTGAATTCATCTGAGTCATTTGTTCTAAAGAAGAATATTGAGCCAATTGTGATAACCATTCAGTATTATCAGTAGGTTGTGTCGGATCTTGACTTTTTAGCTGCGCCAGCATTAAGTTCAAAAACATGTTACTATCATTTTTCATACCTGTAGTTCGTTCAGAATTTGATTGATTATATGCTGTTTGATTTTGCATTGCTGTTATTGCATTTGATACAGTGCTCATAACTCTCTCCAGTCTGTTATTTATACATTACCATTTTCTATATTATCTTTTTCGAAGGACATCATTTGTTCAAAATCTTCTTGTTCTTTATTCTGCCTGCTTTGATTTTGTTCTTTATTTCCGCCCCTTGAGCCTTCTTGTTCTGTCCAATCTGAATTATATTCACTATCTTGAGCTTCATTTAATTTAACCGTCACATTATCGACATTCACTCCGTGAGCCAAAAGCGTTTCTTTTAGTCCATCAAGCCCCTTCATGATAAGGTTTTTAGCGTCCTGTGTTGCTACCGTAAATTGTGCTGATAAACCTTCTTCTGTATTAATTAGTTGAATAGAAACTTTACCCAGACTTTCCGGATTCATTATCAAATTCACTCTTGAACCATTTTGTAGATTTTCCATCTGCTTAGAAATCTGTTCAATTATTTTATCAGATGTTGTCTGAGAAACTTGGCTCGTTTTTTGTGTCGTTTGCGCAGAAGCTTGTGTTTCCGCTTTTATTTCCGCAAAATCAGATTGAGTATTTAACATTGCTTTAATACCGTGTTCTTCCGGAGTTTGATTTTGCATAAAATCATCAGAAGAAGTGTCATCATTAGATGTTTCTACTTCAATTGATTCGATATTCAATTCTTTAAGCGTATCTTCATCAACCAATTCTTCTAAAGATTTAGCATCTTCAACCTCGTCCGTTTGTACAGCAGGTTTTACAATTGCAACCTCTTCTTCTGCAGCATTATTAATACCAAAATCGCTCAAAAAAGAATCTAAATCTTTACCGTTCAAGGTAACGCTCAATTCGTCATCAAGATTAACTTCAACCTCATCGGTGTTATCATTATTTTGCAAAATAGCTTGCTGCGGTTGAATCATATTTTGGATTGTAGAAATAATTGCAGCATTATCCGTTACTTCAGATATCAAATCAGTTGCTTCTGCTGTTTCTGCATTGTCATCCGAATTTTCAGGATTAAGCATTGCCATCAAGTCTTGTATATCTTGATAAACATTATCTACAGAAGCTGCTTGAGTAATTTTTTCTCCTGCATTTTTAGCAAAATTTGAAATATTATTTGTGACATTTTCTTTCATAGAACCTAATGTTCCTTGTAAATTGTTGGGATTGGAACCAGATTGACTATCTTGCATTTTTGCATTTTGCTTGTCAAAAAGCTGCTTAAAATTTGTACCCTGATTATTTGAGGTTGTTGTTTGAATAGAGCTTTTCAAACCTGACAGATTCTCTGCCAAATTTTGCTGACTCAATATATTATTCAAATTTCCAAGTAATGCTTGTGTCATTTTCTAGCTAACCTTAAATCTTGCGGATGTCATATCATCAATCTCTTTCATTTCGTTATGAAGGAATTCTTGATAATACTCTTTTTCCTGTTTTTCTTTCAATCGTTTCAGAACTTCAACCTTTTGGTGCGCATCTTTTACTTCCTTCTGCTTATGTTCAAGAATTCTTTTAGTGTTATCAATAATTCTTTCTTGATTCTTGGCATCTGTAATCAGTTTTATACCAAATGTCCTATATTCTTCCAACTGAAAAATATCGAGATTTTCAGCCATTGCAAGAGCCTCTTGCGCCTGATTGTTTTGTTCTTGATGTTTGAAGATATTTTGAAGTTTTTCCTGCTGTTGATTCAAAGCTTCTGCGACTCTTGCCATCTCTCTACGGCGGTCTTCAAGCTCTTTTTCTCGCATGTCAAGCACGACTTGCAATCGAAACTTGAATTTCTTCAACTTACTTACCTCTTTAACATCATTTTTTGAGAATTCAAAATCCTCTACCCATAGTCTTTCGAAAAGAAGTTTTTATTAAATTACTTCCTCCCTTTAATACTTTACAGCATGCCGGCATGCGCGCCATCGTTCATATGATGTAGTTTTGAAAATGAGAAATTTGGTAGTTAAAAAGCAACTATGGAGCATTACCTCACTTTATAGGGGGAGTTTTATACTTCACTTTCAAATTTGTAATTTATACTACAAGCTTGGTGCGTTCCCTCTCCACGGGGGAGGGTTAGGCCATAATTATTATTTAAAAATTAACTTCATAGAATTCTACCACTCACTCTGCGTATTCGGATGCAAGCCTTTTATACCCTTAAGCCCCATTTGAGGAGTATAGCCCCATTTATAATCTTTATACAGAGGTGCAATGTATTTTTTTATACCATCCCAAACAAATTCTGATTTATAATTAAAACCACTGCGGTTTAAATACTCAACAAGAAGTTCTGTTTGTGTATTTCCTGCTCCACGACCAATCCCACACAAGGAAGAATCTATAATTATATTTCTTGCTGATAATTTTTCTATAAATCGCATAGAAAGAGCCAAAGATAGCTGCATATTATTGTGAGAATGAAAACCGATTTCAATATTCTTATCCACAATTTCATCATAAATACCAATGATTTTATCCAAATCATCAGGAAACATTGAGCCGAAAGAATCTACTATATAAACAGAATCCACACCCAAAAAATTTGCACGCTTACACAATGTTTCAACTTCTTTTTGAGAATAAGCAATCGTGTTTGATGCCTGTAAAAAGACCTTATATCCTTTATTCTTAACTTCCTCTGCAACGAAAGAAATTCTATCCAAATCTTCTTTATAAAAAGCAATTCTTATTATATCAACATTACTTTTTGGCTTAAGTTTATCAACATCATATCTTCCATAATCAAACATCAAAGCAAGATTTTTACCCTGATAAACTAAATCTTGAGGTTGGTTATAAAAAACACTGCCATCTTTTTTCTCAAAATCTTTCAACCATCCGCACTCAATAATATCAATACCGGCTGACGTCAAATCAGAAATAATACCGGCAATACTTCCTTCTCCAAACATTGAATCAAGAACATATGCACCATCTCTAAGAGTACAGTCTAAAACCTTAATTCCCATTTACACAACCTCTTCACATATCGTAACAAAAAATGTGAAATTAAGCAATTTTTCTTTTATTATAGACTTTATATTAATATAGGTGTGTAATAAAAGGTAATCAGGTTATGACAAATCCAATGATAAATCCAAATTATTCAGGTGTTACAATTCAGATTGCAAATCCGGCTGTGTATGCTGATGGAGGCAGATGTTCCGCTGCAAATCCTTATCAAAGCAGGCAAGAAGGTATTAATCAGTACCCGATTCCCACACGAAATGATGTTTCGAATTTACAACAAAATCCTATTCCAGATCAATACGGACAATGTTATTTAGACTCTCCTCAAGGGATTGACCCTCGCTATAATGCTGCGTATAACACAGGCTATGTTACTAATCCAAATAGAGAGCAAGGACAAATTCCGCAACAAATTGGCGCATATCCACCACAATATTATTTGAACAATTATAACTATCAAAATACAAATCCAAACACGCAAGAAAATGCTGAAAAAATATTAGCAGAATTGCAAAAGCAGAATGAAATTCAAAATCAAGCTTCGCAAGGACAAGATAAGAATATAGGAAAACACAGTGATAATATAACTTCTCAAGATTCTGCAAGCCAAGATGGAATAACTCCACAGAACGCAACAGAAGGTGCTATTCAAAACACAGGAGAAAACGCTACAAATTCAGCAAGCGCCGCTTCTGAAAAAAAACCTCCAAAACAATATGAACCGAATATTGAAGAACCGCAAGATTTATCAAAATCCCAAGCTGTAATTGAAGATTTGGACGCGAGAGCTGCAGCAAAAGAAGCAGAAAAAAAGAACAGCAAGCCAAAAAGAGTTGTTGCTCTTACAGATGAATACATTAAATCATTAGAGAATTATTTGAACAATCCTAACGATGAAATTCGTTTAATGGCATCTAAAGAAATTTTAACGAGATTGGATGAAGACAAAGACCGTTACAATGATGCAGCATTGAATGCTTTATTAAACAAAATGCTTCAAGACCCGTCTAAGCTGATTAGAGTTGCAGCCTTAAGTGCGTTCGCTTCTCAACTTGCAAGCGGAAACGATTACACCGTCCAATTACTCCACAATATTCAACAAAATCCTAGTGCGGATAAGGAAGACGTACTTCAAGCAGCCGACATATTATTAAAAATGTCAGCCGGAACAGAAGTAAAAAATATTCCAAACCCTGCGGTCAAAGAAACTCCGCAAGAAGATGAACAGAATAAAGGACCTCTACAATAATGGGAATGATGGCAAACATAGTATGTAAAACTGTTGGTGTAGCCGGCATGAGCGCGGTACTATATGATGCGTATTCTCTTGGCAGCAAGAACTCTAAAAGAAATATGCAAAAAGTAAATGCCGATCATTTTGAAAAAGTTATAGCTGATACCAGAACTTTATCTTCTGAAAGTGCAGTATCCGGAGCTATGCAAAAAAAAGTTGCCGATTTTAGAATGAATAACCCTTTGATATCTATATTTGGTACGGTAAGCGGTTTTGTTAGCGGAGCATTGAATTCTCTTGGGGACAACATAATCCCCGCAGCTTGCGCTTCAATAGCACTTGCAGCAAAAGGTACACTCGCAAAAGTTGGCGCTTGGGGAACTGCCGGATACGGAATTTATACAGTCTTAAAAGAAGGCTTTGGAGTTACTAAAAAATCTCCAATGGATGAATAATTAGCCTAACAATTTCTTTTCTTTTACGGTTTTTGTTTTTGAATAATCGTCAATTTTGTCGTGCAAACTTTCATCATGATTATCAATTGCATCATTCACATCCGAAAGTAATTTTTTCTGAACTTCATTCTCTTTTGTGAAAACATCAAGTTCTCTTTCTTTTTTGTAAGAATTAATGCCGGATTTGTATAACAACCTTGGACAAATAAACATCATTGTTACAAGACCGGCACCTACGCCCCAAAAACTTGCGTGTTTCCATGATGCAGTGTAGCTTCGGGCAATTACAGTTGTTAACGCTCCGGCTACTGCTGATATTCCACCAGCATTAAGAATTGCTAAACGCTTTTCTATTCTTCGATTAACAGGATTTGCAGAACTGTTTTTAGAACCCCTAAATGATGCCTTAGGGGTCAAGGCACTTACAGGTTGAATCATTTTCTCACACACACTTTCTTTAATATCTCTATTATTATTTTATACGTTTTTGTATACTTTTGATATAGTTCTTTAGGATTATTTATTTTCTACAATTTCAACCAAACTACGCCGTATGGAGCGATTCTTAAGTGCATAGTTCTATTTTTTAGAGATACATTAACCTTGACATCATCACCGTTAACAAGGTTTTTGAAGTTATCGATTTTTTTACCTTCTGATTTCAAAACGACTTCCATTGGTATAGTAATTTCCGCAATCAATTTATCACCAGACAAATTATTAATAACCAAAACTTTTTCATCCTTATAGCTTCTTATATAAGCAAAATTTGCAGGAGAAGCTGTTTTTACCAAAGTAAAATCGCCACGTGACATGCAAGGTAAGCTTTTTCTCAATTCAATCAAATTCTTAACTTTTTTATAAACTTTGCTATTAAACTCGTAATAATCTTTAGAAGCACCATAGAATAACTTTGCAGGAACAGCGCCACGATGGATATCACGACTATCAAAGTAGCTTAAAAGTTTAAATTTGCCCTTTTTCTGTCTTGCAATTCTTTCGGACTCACTTTTTTTTGCGTTCTCAAAATTATTCCTTACACCAACTTCATCGCCATAATAAACAATTGGAATCCCCGGCATAGACATTAATATAGAAAAAGCCATTTCTATTCTATCCGGATTATTATCCAAAAAGTTCGCCAATCTTCCGCTTACACCAAGTCCTTGCCTAAATTCCGCACCCTTTGGTGCCAAAGCATTGTAAATAATTTCTCTGGTTTGAGGGTCAATCATTTCAAGCGTTAATTCGTCATGCACTCTCAAAAATACACCCCAAGCTGCTGTTGAAGGAATTTGCGGAGTTGATTTATATGCATTTACAAAATACTGTTTATCTCCAGTAACCAAAGATGCCCAAATTGCAGGCATGTAAGGGAAATGATAAGCTATCTGGAATTCATCAGTCCTCTTGATTACTTTTTCCTGATTATCTATTGTAGTTTTAAACTTTCTTTCTTTACCGAAATACGGCAAAATATCATTCGGATACTGGCAAGCCTCTGCCTGTATAACCGTCCTTGGCGCTGTCATTTGAATATAATTACTCAACAGCTTAACAATAGCGTGTGTTTTAGGAAGATTTTCTGCAGTTGTTCCATCCTCTTTTGACAAATACGGAATCGCATCCATTCTAAAAATATCAATCCCAATATTTGTCCAATAATTAATTGTATCAAGCCAATAATAAAGGACTTCCGGATTTTCCCAATTTACATCCAACTGGAACGGATAGAATGTGTGGTAGAAATAGAAATTTTGTCCGTTAAGGGCAACTTTTCTATAATGGTTATCCGTTATTTCAGGAAAAATCAATCTACGTTTTGAGATTTTACCATTTTTTTCTTTATACTCAATTATAGTACCGGCTTTTTCATCCACATATTTTGTATATTCAGGCATTTCATCTTTTACGACAAAATAATCTTTTTTAGAAACATCTCCCCTTAAGAATGCTTGAAACCACTCATGTTCATCCGAAACATGGTTAAGAACCAAGTCTGATTTTATCTTAAAACCATTTTCTTTTGCTTTTTTAACAAATTCCGCAAACTGAGTATTTCCACCCAAATCAGCGCGAATATTTCGCGGATTTTTCACATCAAAACCTGCATCAGACATAGGAGAATCCGCAAAAGGAAGCATATATAATGTCGTTACGCCTAAATCTTTTAAATAATTAAACATTTCAGATGTATCTTTAAACGTATTAGGTTTTTCAGGAGTCACAACACCAAACTGGTCAACATAAAACATATAAATAACTTCATCCTTGTACCAATCATCAGCACGTGAAGCATCTTCTTTCTTCAACTCTTCCGGTCGCTTTTCAAGTGAAGTTTTAGCTATTTGCATAACCCTATCATAAATTTCTTTGGCATTTTTTTCACCATAAACTTGTACAATACTGTTATAAATTTCGGTTTCAATGCGCTTTGGAACAACAACAGTTTCTTCTTGCGGTTGAGATACTACAACCGGCTTAGGCTCTGTTGCCAATGTCGTATTTGTTGATATTAATAATGCCGATAAAATTGCACCAGCTAAAATTTTTTTACGCATAACCTACTCCCACTACTCCTATATATAGATTTTATCATCTATAAAATCAAAATGCCATGCAAAATTTGCATGGCAATATTCTTGGGGTAAATTGGGTATATTTTTGAGTCTATACCTCTATAAATAATCGTCTGCCGACGATATTTGGCTGATTATTGTAATATCCTGCAAAATAACCACCGGCAACAGGTTTATTTTGTCCATAATTCATAAACGGATTGCTGGAAACAAAAGGATTACCACTGCTTTGTGCAAACGGATTAGAATTATTTCTTGCCTGAGTTATCGCACCAGTTTGACTCAACGGATTTGCGGTTAATGCTCTCGTGAAAAAATTTACAATTTCTGCCATTTTGTTAAACCTTTCTTAGCTATGGTTTAATGACTTTTTTTCTTAAGTCAATTATTTTATCGACACAAATTTAAAAAACTTTACATATTTTTATAAAACATCAACCGAATGTATTATTTTTTCAATTTATCCGTCAACATAAAATACATCGCCCCATTTGTAAATTGTATCACCTACTAAAAAGCTATTTTCATCAAGCACTGTAACCTTTGTTCTTTTACCTTTTTGGAACATTTTAAATGGTCTATGTCCTTTCTTTTGAGAAGGTGCAACCATTTTTATAGAACTTTGAGCTTCACCTCTTGCTACCCTTTGAGCTTTCGGAGCTTCTTTTTTCTTAACCTTCAACATATCTTGTATCTCTGCCAAAGTATCCGGATCAAGACGAGATGCGTCTATTGTTTTTATTGGTTTATCTTCTTCATTATGCTTAGACTTAGCAATAATAATTTCCTTAACTTCTATTGAGCTATTATCATCTTCCTCAGTATTTTGCTCATTTTCATCCAAATTTACAAAATCATCATTGGTCGTTTCATCACTAGACTCAATTTCAGAGGGTATTTCTGCTTCAATATTATTTTCTGAGTCATTGTAGTTTTCAATTTCATCCGGCTCTTGATACATCTCATCCGAATAATTTTCTGTATTGTTTGTATCATAGGTGTTATCGGTATACGCTTCAAAATCTTCGTCTGCCATAGATTGAGGCTCTTCTTCCGAATCATCACCCTCTTCATAATAATCGGAATCGGAAGAATCATACTTATCGTCCGCTTCGACTACATCTTCGCTCCCCGTATAATCATAACTTTGAGGTTCCGGTTCTTCTAATGTAGAAAATGCATCATCATTATCAACATTTTCTCCAACATTAGAATCCGCAGTTTCTGCTATTTCATCAAGTGGTTCTTCTGTCAAACATTCTTGATAATCACCTTGCTCATTTTGAGTATCAAATTCGACTTCTTCATCAGAATCATTTTCTATATTTTCTTCGTAATTTTGTAATTCTTCTGCTTGTTCCGCCGTCTCTTGTTCAAAATCCTGCTCAGCATCATCTTCTGAATCTTGCACACTTTCACAATTCGAATTTATATTTTCTTCCAAAGTTTCTTCCGGACATTCTTCCGAAGCATTTTCTTGTAGAGTTTCTTCATTATCTAAAACTTCTTCACCACTTTGTTCTTCAACTACAAGTTTATCTATTGTCGTCAGCTCTTCTGAAGTTTCTTCTATATTTTCTTCTGCAACTTCTTCTACCGGCTCTTCTTCCTCAGCAGTTTCCGGCATAGGAATAACCACAGCAACAGTTTCCGGTTCCGGTTGTTCTGTGTTTTCTTGAATATCTTCAATTGGTTCTTTTATTTCTTCCGGTTCTTCTATAATCTCCGGCTGTACTTCTTCTACTTCCGATTCAGATTCTTCGATAGTTTCTTCTATAGGAATTTCAGAATCTTCAACTGCTTCAACATCCTCTACAATATGTTTTTCAGGAAGTAATGGAATCACTTGAACATCCGAATCAATAAGCTTTAGCATAAAATTTTCCACAGCGAAGCTTAAATCCGCATATCCCCTATATTTTTTATTCGCAAATCTTATAACAATTCGGTGATCTTCCGGCAAATCAAAACCCGTAATCCTAAGTGGAGCGTATCTGGTACCATAATCACTAACAAGTTTAATGAATTCAGCAATAATTACAGGCGAAATACAATAAATAGCTCGAAACAGTCCGCTATATGCGACTTTATTGCCAAGATATTCTCCATTAATAATTATGCCCTTCAATTTGCGCATTAATTTACCACCTATACATGTACATCATATTTAACGGCACATTTTCAAAAAACTTTAGAGAGGTGAGGTATATTTTTACAAATATTTACATCGCTTGGAGGAAATAGAGGCTTGGGTAAATCATTGAACTAAAAAAGACGGCTTTATGCCGTCTTTTAAATTTTTACTATATGTGGCAGTTGCCGTATTCGCAAGAGTCAGATGCGGTTCTATCACAATGATACATATACATGCCAGCAACAATAGCACTAATACCAACAAGAGCGTACACAAACCTTGCCAGCAATGTCATTTCTCCGAATACAAATGCAACCAAATCAAAGCCGAATATTCCCACTAAGCCCCAATTAAGAGCACCTACAAGCGTTAAGATATATGCGGTATACTTCAATATTTTCATTTCATACCTCCTTTTCATGAGTATTATAACTGCCTTCGCTCTCTTTTAAATTAGAGTAAATGCCTAGTCCAAAAGGAGAATTTATATTCACAAAAAAAAAGATGACTGTTTGTGCAGTCATCTTTATCATAAGTATCAAATAGTCTGTTATAATAAATTCTCTATACTAGCATTCATCTCTTCAGTGCATTTTGCCAACGCTTCTGCCGAAATTTCCGCAGTATCTTGAATCAAAGAACCTGCAATCAATTGTGATTGCTGTGACATTTTTAAACATTTTGCAGCATACTGTGCTTGAACTTCTGGAGTCAACGCACTGCCGTAACCTACTGAACTAATATCCATAATATTACCTCTTGATCTGTGATAATTTAATTGTAGCATTCTTTATACAAGTTTGCAATATGATTTATATAAAAGTTTATATTAAAAAAATGGGCGGATTTAAAA
>CABQIM010000019.1 GCA_902464375.1 uncultured bacterium
AAAAAATTATTTTTTAAATATGAAGAACACTGCTAAAATAATGAATACAAATCCGATAAGATAATTCCATTTGAATTGTTCTTTAAGGTACAGTACGGAAAAGACTGAAAAAACAGTTAGCGTAATTACCTCTTGTATTGTTTTTAGTTGTACTGCGTTATAACAATTGTATCCGATTCTGTTTGCAGGAACTTGGAAGCAGTATTCAAAAAATGCAATTCCCCAGCTTGCTAAAATGACAATTAAGATTGGCAAACTTCTGAAACGCAAATGTCCGTACCAAGCAAACGTCATGAAGATATTTGATATTAATAATAAAATAATTGGCATAATGTGTCTAAACATATGATAATTTTAGCATGAAAAAACGCTTTGCTGTTGCAAATACTGTATTTGTGATAAAATTTAAGCAATTGTTAATATAGGAAGGAGATTTATAAATGGCACAGAGAATTGGTATAGACGTAGGTGGAACCAATGTAAAAATCGCACTTGTAAGCGATAAAGGTAAAATTATTTATTCAAATTCAATCCCAACAAGAGCAGAAATGGGTTATGAATACACGATTAACAGTATGAAAGATGCAATCAGAGATTTGCTTAAAGAAACAAAGATGAAAGCAGAAGATATTGAAGGTATGGGTTTTGGCTTCCCAGGGCAAATTGATTGCAAAAAAGGTATTGTAAGACTTGCTCCAAACATTCCTGGATGGGTAAATGTTCCTATCGCAAGTATTATGGAAAAAGGATTTGGAATTCCTACTCGTGTTGATAACGACGTAAGAACAGCTGCTTTAGGTGAATTAAACTATGGTGCCGGTGTTGGATGTGAAAACCTTGTTTGTATCACAGTTGGTACTGGTATTGGTTCTGGTCTTGTAATCAATGGTAAATTGGTTCGTGGTGCTGATAACGCTGCCGGTGAAATTGGTCATATCAAATTAAATATGCAAGGCGGCCCTCTTTGCGGATGTGGTGATAGAGGATGTTTAGAAGCTTATGCATCAGGTCCAAGTATTGTGGCTATGGCAGAAGAATACATTAAAGGTGGCAAATCAACTAAGTATAGAGAACTTGCTAACCCTGATATTACACCTTATATTGTTGCAGTTGCTGCAAAAGAAGGTGACCCTGTTGCAAAACAAATCTTCAGAATCATGGGTGAATACATCGGTATGGGCTTAACAAGTGTTGTTAACCTGCTTAATCCGGAAAAAATTATTATCGGTGGTGGTGTTGCTGATGCCGGTGATATCTTGCTTGATCCAATCAGAGAAACAATTGCAAAACGTGCAATGACTATCCAAAAGAATGTTCAGGTTGTTCCTGCACAATTGGGTAATACAGCCGGTGTAATCGGTGCAAGCTTGTTGATTAAATCATAAGTTGCTGAATTGAATAATTAAAAACAGGGGCGGATTAATTAATCCGCCCCTGTTTTATTTATGGCTTATGCAGAAATAAAATCAAGTGTCGGCTATTCCCTCTCCTTTGGGGAGGGCTAGGGTGAGGTAGAAGCTTGTGGATTTTAAATATGTATTT
The DNA here is from genome assembly GCA_902464375.1 of uncultured bacterium. Classification (GTDB taxonomy): domain Bacteria; phylum Cyanobacteriota; class Vampirovibrionia; order Gastranaerophilales; family Gastranaerophilaceae; genus CAG-196. The sequence continues at coordinate 1,543 of CABQIM010000019.1, forward strand.
TAAATCCAATAATAATATTAGATTTAATAAAAAAGACTCCTTTTAAAGGAGTCTTTTTTGTTGTTACAAAATTTCCATTACTGGTTCTGAATGTTTTATCTCCGGAATTTCCATCAGGTTTGGAAGTTCAATTGGTTTTGGAGTGTTCTTTACTTCAGCATGTCTGGCGATAACCGGTTGTTTAGCTTTTGTTTGCTTAATCTTTGCAATTGCAGGGTCTGGATTAACCTTTTGTCTGTTGTATTCAAGCATGATTTGGTTAACAAATCTTCTGGTTTCTCCGTATGGCGGAATTTGTCCGCCAAATTTCTTTACGTTCCCTGGACCTGCGTTGTAAGCTGCTAGAGCTAATTCTGTTGAACCGAACATTTTATACATCATTTTGTAATAAGTAAGTCCGGCTTTGATGTTTTCACTCAAGTAATAAGGGTTAAATCCCATTCTGTTTGCTGTTGATGGGAGCAACTGGAATACACCTACTGCGCCATAAGGGCTTCTCAAATCGTGTTTGAAGCCTGATTCCTTCTTGGCTATGCTAAGTGCTAGTGCGGGGTCTACATTCATTTCGATAGAATGTTTAACTATGGTTTCTTTAATTACACTCTCTGGAGTTGGAGCAGCTTGAACCCTAACGCACAGCAAAGCTAGCAATGCAATAGTTGTTAAGACTGTTTTTCTAATCATTGAAATCCTCTTATATTATTTGTAAATTGGATTCTGTATACTATCCTAAAAAATCCTCCCTACGGTTTCACTTTGTTCTCGGTTGGTTCCTCTCAGAGCGTCTTTCCTAAATTTTTTGTTAACCTGACTCCAAAAAACTTGTTAGGCGACTATCTGCTGAGTTTCTCCGCCCTCCGGCTTGGATAAATAATCATACAGAATTTATGTCATGCACATCTTAATACAAACAAGAAAATTTTTCAACCCTTTTGTTGTATTTTATACACTTAATCCCCCGAAAGGGCTAGTTAAATAATACAAAATTTGCGGTTAAGAAGCCTGTGTTTGTTGAGCATGAAGTCTTCTTCCGTATTGAATAAATTTATACACTTGTCTAAATTCATAAAATTAAAAATTGAGAAAATATCTGAATGTATATTAAATATTCCGGCTTTGGAATTTTTTACGGCTTCGATAAATTCTATTGTGCAATCTTCTACAAAGCTCAAATCAATTCCGATTGTTTTATCAGAAAAATTTTGAATTTCGTCCATCAATCTTGCAGTTTCTCTTAAGTCCATTTTGGACGTTAATGGGGTAATTATACAGAATTTTTGTGAAGTCTTGATTTCCATATTCTTATTTTAATATTTTGTTCAAAAAATATTAATTACCAGAAATTATGAAATGAGTATAACTTAAGTTGGGGATTTTTTAAGTGGAAAATGGAAAGTTATATTATTGCAAACTGTACCTTTTTCTTGACACTATTGCTAATTCTGTAGTAATCTTAAATAAGACATGTCGTTATTGGGAAGGGATTTATGTACATAAAACAGTTGGAGATAGACAACTTTAAGTCGTTTGCGAACAAAGTTGATATACCGATGCTTAAAGGATTTACGACTATTTCCGGTCCAAACGGTTCCGGAAAGAGCAATATTATTGATAGTATCTTGTTTGCATTAGGTTTATCTACAAGTCGTACCCTTCGTGCTGAAAAGCTTTTCCACTTAATATCAACCTACAACAAAAGAAACGAAGCATTCGTAAAAGTTACGTTCGGAGAAACGGAAGATGGAGATTTTTCGGTTGCAAGACGTATTAGAAAGTCGTCACAAGGCTTTAACAGTATTTATTATCTTGATGATAAAATTGCAACTTTGTCCGATATTCACGCAAAGTTAGAAAAATTTAACATAACTCCAAATAGCTATAACGTAATGATGCAAGGTGACGTTATGAGTATCACAAATTGTACTCCTAACGAGCGCCGTAAGATTATTGACGAAATTGCCGGCATTGCTGATTTTGATAGAAGAATAGAACAAGCAACAAACGAACTTGATACGGTAGAGAAACGTGTTGTAAACTCTACTTTGATTCTGAATGAAGTAAATACACGTTTAGAACAGCTTAATGAAGAAAGAGAAGTCGCTCTAAAATATCAGAAGCTCAAGGAAGAAAAGACCGGTCTGGAAAGCCAGATTAACACTGTTAAATTCTTCGATTTGCGCAGAAATCTGGAAAAAGCGCATGAAAATATTTTGGAATTTACCAAACGTAAAAAAGAGGAAGAACTTAAATCAAAAGATTTGGAAGAGCGCTTGAAATTAATCAAAGAAAAATATGATGAAATTTCTAAGACGATTACTGAAAAAGGTGAAGGTCATCAACTTGAATTGAAACAAAAAGCAGAGGAAATCAAGGGTGCTATTTCCAGAAAAAATTCCTCTATTGTTTATGCTGATAAACAAATTCAAGATAATTTAAAGACTGTTGAAAATACTAAAAACGGAATTGAGGTTCAAGAAGGCAAGATTAAAGATTCTGAACTTAAGATTTCTTTGAAACAGGATGAAATCAAAGGTATTGAAAAAAATATTGAAGAGCAAAAAGCGATTTTACATAAAATTCTCGAAGATATGTCCGGCTTAAATGAAACAGCCGAAAAACATTTGGAAAAGAGAAACGCTTTAAGAAAAGAATTAGAAGCTTTGCAAGACAAAGAAACAAAGCTTATTCAGAAACAAGCGCCTATGGAAGCTGATTTATCTTCTAAAAAGAAAGCAATTGAAGATGCTAAGACAAAACTTGCAGAACTTGAAACTTTTAAGGCAAATTTCTCAGAAACAAAGGCTTCTAAGGAATTATTGATTGAACAACTCGGCAAAGAACTTGACGATTTCAAAATTATCCTTAAGAACACTTTGTATGAATATGATAAGACTAAAAATGAAATTAATGACTTTGAATATGATGTTCAAGCAGCACGCAACAAAATATTCAAGTTACAAGCAGCTAAAGAAGCAAACGAAGAAGCTAACCTCGGACGTGCAGTTGATACTGTTGTAAGAGCTAATATTCATGGGGTTCACGCTCCATTAATGAAACTCGGACAAGTTGATGAAGAGTATTCTACTGCAATGGAAATCGCAGTTGGTGGTAGAATGGCACATATTGTCGTTGATGATGAACATGTGGCTTCAACCTGTATCGAACTTCTAAAATCTTCTAATGCCGGTAGAGCAACTTTTGTTCCGCTTAACAAAATTGTTAAGTGTCCAAGAAGTTTGAATTTGCCAAAAGAAAAAGGTGTAATCGATTTTGCGATTAACTTGATTGATTTTGATGACGAGTATCTGAATGCTTTTTATTATGCAGTAGGTGAAACGCTTGTAGTGGAAGATAGAAGTGTTGCTAATAAACTTATTGGTAAATACAGGATGGTAACTTTATCCGGTGATTTGTTTGAAAAATCAGGTTCAATCACTGGTGGTGCCGTTCGTAAAACGGGTTTGAAGTTTTCGCAGAATTCTGATAATGAATTGGATACATATAAGGCTCGTTTGAAAGAAATGGAATCAAAATATGCAGGTTTGATTTCTAAGCGTTCATCTTTAGAAAATAAGCTTGAAGATATTCGTAACAAATATTCTGTTTCTACAACGGAGTTTAGTAAAGCAAAATTAGAATTATCCAATTTGGAAACGAGCTTTGCTAATACTCAGAAAAATATTGATGAGAAACAGGAATTCATTAATACGACTGAGCCGGAAATTGCATCAATTGAAAAGTCTTTAGACAAGATGGAAGAAGAGCATATTGACATTTCTGAAAAAATGACAGATGTTCAGACTTCAATTTCTGAAGTTGAAAAATTGATGAATGACTCTGATTTGAAAGATTTGAAAGAAAAAACTTCAGGTGTAGAAGCAGAAATCAAGCGTTATGAAAAAAATATGGCAAATGCCCAAAACGATATTGACGGCTTGCACCAGCAAATAGATTTCTTTACAACTACAATTAATACTCACAATGATACAATTGCTCGTTCACTTGCTACAAATAGAGAATTGGAGCTTGATAAAGCAAAATTTGTCGAAGAAATTAAAGGTTTGAACGAACAATTAGAAGTGTTGGAAGTTCAAATAAAAGAAATTACGGAAAAATTGGCAGAACTTCTTAAGCAAAGAGATGATATTAACAAAGATTTAGTTGATATTGAAACTCAAAAGAATTTGAAAGCTTCTGATATAGAAAAAATCGCAGAACAAATAGAATCTTTTAAAGCACGTAGACGTGAACTTGAGCCTCAATTAGAAGAAACAAAGAATATTCTTGCAGAATCAGGAGTGAATATTAATGACTTGGCCCCTGTTGAGATGTCTATTGAAGAAATCACATCAAGAATTCAGCGTTTGCAGAAAAGAATGGATGATTTAGGTGCAGTTAACATGAAAGCGCTTGAAGATTTTGAAAAAGTTTCTGCTCGTCAACAAGAATTGCAGAGCCAAATTGAAACATTGAGTCATGAAAGAGAACAAATTCTTGAGAGAATGAAAGGGTATGAGGATTTGAAAAAAGAAACATTCCTCAAAACTTATAACGTGATTAACGAAAACTTCAAGGATATTTTCCATAGACTTTCTGATGGTGAAGGTACATTGATTTTGGAAAACGAAGAACGACCATTTGAGGGCGGACTTGATATTGAGGCTCAACCTAGAGATAAAAAGAAACAAAGACTTGCAGGTATGTCAGGTGGAGAAAAAGCGTTAACGGCTTTGTCTTTCGTGTTTGCTATTCAAAAATACATGCCGGCACCTTTCTATGCGTTTGACGAAGTTGATGCTAGCCTTGATGGTATTAACGTGGAAAAACTTGCGCATATTGTACAATCTCAATCTGAGTCAACGCAATTTATTGTAGTTAGTCACAGAAAACCTATGATTGAGTCTGCAAATAGAACAATTGGTGTAACTCAAAAAGAAAAAGGTATCTCAAAAGTTACAGGGGTTAAATTGAGAGATTAGGGAATAAAATTGAAAATTGTAGGTCAGGCATTGCCTGACAAAAATATAATTAATCAATAAATTAAGAATTATTTATGAGTGATTTAATACAAATACAAAATTTAATATATGAGATTCGTGGATGTAAGGTTATGCTGGATAGCGACCTTGCAAAACTCTATGGAGTAGAAACATTTAATTTGAATAAGGCTGTAAAAAGAAATCTGTCACGATTCCCAAAGGATTTTATGTTTCAATTAACAAAGGATGAATATGATTCTTTGATATTCCAAATTGGAATATCAAACTCTAAAAGGGGTGGACGTCGTTTTATGCCTTATGTTTTCACTGAGCAGGGAGTTGCAATGTTATCAAGTGTTTTACAGTCGGAACAAGCAATTTCTATAAATATTCAAATAATGAGAACGTTCGTTCAGATGAAACAGTTTGCGTTAGAAAACAAAGATCTAACAAAAAGATTTCAAGAGTTGGAGCAATATTTTATCAATTATTGCAAAGATAATGAGAAAGATAAACAACAGATATATGAAGCAATAGACTTGCTTATGGATAGAACAAAACCAAGTAAAGTTGGTTTCATAAAAACAGAGGATTAAAAGATTAGGGAAAAATTATAAAATATAAATGATGAGTGGTTCTCGTCAAAACTTTTCTTAAAAAAGAAAAGGTGGAGTAAAAAAAGAATGGCAGTGAATAATATAGACAGTTTGAATAATTTACATCATCAAGGTTTAACCGCCAAGCAGGAAGAATACGTTCAAGAGGCGGAAGTTGACGGTATTGAGATTCTTGTAAATATGGCAAAACAAGGCAAGATTGATCCTTGGAATGTTGATATTGTGGAAGTTACTGATAAGTATTTGATGCACTTGTTCCAATCAAAAGCGCAAAACTTGCGTTTAACAGGAAGAACACTTTTGTTCGCTGCAATTTTGCTTAAATTGAAATCTAATATCCTTGAAGGGTTGGACGTTATGGATTTTGAACCTCAAAGAGAAGATGATTTCAATTATGATGATGAAATGCCTTTAGATTATCAGGATGAAGAATATATTCCGACTAATAATGTTATTTCTATTGATGAAGTTTTGCAAAGAAGGACTAGTGTCAGACTTAACCACAATAGGGTTGTGACATTGCGTGATTTGATTCGTCAATTGGAATTTTATGAAATGCTTGATAAAAAACAGTCTTTGAAAAATGCACACGAACGTGCAAAAAGACGTGTTCAAAATTATGCGAAACTTTCTCCAGATGATATTATTAATCTTGCTCACGATGAATATATTGAAAATGGAGTTCAGAGATTGAAAGCCAATTTGTCAGAAATTCTCAGCCGACAAGATAAGATTGAGCTTAACGAACTTACACTTTTGGGAATGGATAAAATAAGTGCGTATATTTCATTGCTATTTTTAACGGTAGAAAGTGATTATGACTTGGAACAAGATGAATTTTATTCAGATTTATATGTAGTTAAGCGTCCGCATGTTGAACAAAGTCATAATACAGATACTGGGGAATTAGCCCCCACCCTAGCCCTCCCCCGAGGAGAGGGAACGGCGCAAGATTCGTTAGATTCAAGCATTGAAAATGCAAAGAGTATAATTGCCGAAAATAGAGAGGTTAATGCGTAATGGAACAGTTAAAGTCGAGAATTGAAGCCGTTCTGTTTGTTACGGCGAAAGTACTTCAAATCAAAGATATTGCAGAAATATTGGAAGAAGAACCTGAAAAAATTGAAGAAGCGCTGTTGGAATTGATTATGGATTATGCTTCTCGCGATGGAGCTTTGGAAATTGATGATGAAAACGGTTATATTTTGCAGGTTAAACAAGAACATCTGGATATTGTAGAAAAACTTTGTCCTGTTGAGTTGAAGCCACCAGTTCTTAAAACACTTACTGTCATTGCTTTAAAAGAACCAATTAGACAATCTTTGTTAAAGGATTTGAGAGGCTCGAATGCTTATGAACATGTTCAAGAACTTTTGGAAAAAGGTTTGATATCAAGACATAAGGATAAAAATGGCAGATCTTTTAATATCAAAACAACTCCAAAATTTGCTGAATACTTCAAATTGAAGGGAGATGTCAGAGCTCTGGTCAAAACGTTGAATATTGACAAAGGAGTAAAAGATAGTCCGGAAGATAGCATGGGTGTTGAAAAGTAAATTAATATGAACAAAACTAAAATAATTCTTTATTCAATATTAACAGTACTATTGCTTGGCGCTATGTATTTTCGTGCTAATAATGCTTCTATATACGCAGGTTTAGGAAATTATTATTACAAACATAATAATATATCTAAATCTCAAATGTATTATGAAAAATCTTTTGCTCATGGCAATATTGATACTGATGCTCGAGAATTTTATGTTAATTCTATTATTAATTCGCCATTGACTCTTTCGTCACAAGAAAAATTGGTGAAAATTGCAGAAGATAAGTTGCAAGACAGAGCTTCTTATCAGGCAAAGGAATTTTTATATAATCTAAAGCGCGAGATACATAACCAATATCCGCTTAATTATGTTAAACAAGCTCCTTACAATCAGCAAATTGTGCATTGGGGAAGATTTCCTGTAACATATATGTTTGTGAACTCCCAGATGGCTCCGCAGGAGTATGTAGAAGAAATTAAACAGGCATTTAGTATGTGGGAAAGAGTTGGAATTCCTTTTACGCGTACAAGTGGCAGAGCGGATATTATTGTTGATTTCCAAAATACTAAAACCGATGATGTTGAGTATGGAAGAAAATATGTGGTTGCATATACAGTTCCGGATATTTCAGCAACTAAGTTGTTGGGCATGAATATTCATTTCTATCTTCAAACTCCGGATGGAAAATTATTTACCAGAAACCAGATTTATAATACTGCGTTGCATGAAATATTCCACGCATTAGGTTTTATGGGGCATAGCTTTGAACCTGATAATATAATGTATTTGTCAAAAGATAGTGAGAGTTTTATCAATGATACGCGTGCAGAGTTGACAGAGGCTGATGTTTCTACTCTGAAACTTTTGTACAAAATTAAGCCTGATATTACGAATGATAATAAACTCAAGGGGCAGTATGTTCCGTATTTGGTGTTGGGTGATGATGAAGAAATAAATATTTCGAAAGAGAGAGAGGCTAAGAATTATATTTATAATGCTCCGACATTACCGAGTGGTTATATTGATATGGCAGAAAGCTTGGTTGCGCAGAAAAAATATCCGGATGCTATCAGAAATCTTGAAAAAGCTTTGCGCTTGGCTGACAATGATGAAATTAGGTATGTTGTTTACTATAACCTTGCTGTTGCCTACAATTATATCGGGCATCAGGAAATGGCATATGATTACATTACTAGAGCGGAAAGTATAAAAAGTGATGAGGAGTTGCATTTCTTGAAGGCAGAAGTGCTCCTGAAGACTAACAAGGCAGATGCAATAACTGAATATGAATATTTAACAAATCTTGCTCCACAAAATGTAGAGTATGCAGTTAGGTATGCAAATATTTATATTAAGGATAGAAATTATTTAAAAGCTCGAAAAATTCTTAAACGCTTGGTCAAGAATAATCCTGACGCAAAAAAAGATAGACGCTTGAATCCTTATAGAATATTGTTGTTTCCATAATTTTATGCTAAATTTTGGGTATGAAAATAGACTCAGTTAAACCGAATCCAATTATTACACCCAAAACTACAGGATATGCTGCTACGGTTGCTCTTGGAGCTTCGATTATTAGTGGTGTAACTAAAAATAAGACTTTTAGAAGACAACACAAAGTTCTCGCATATTTGTTGGCAGTGTTAACAGCTTTGCATGTTGGGTTGATTGAATATTATCATCATAAATTTAAAGCTGATAGAAAATAAGATTTAACCTTTATCAAGAACTTTTAATATGTATCTGGTGCTGTCTTTGGAGTTGTGAGATTGAAGCGCAATTTTGTAGCATTCTTCTACAACTTTATTGTAGGCATAATCGTCTTCCAGATAGCTTTCGATTTTGAAAATCAAATCAGAAAAATCTTCGTAGAAAGGCATGTGTCCGTCAAAAAGCGCCAATTCATCTCTGTAGTCGCTTATCAATAGTTTTTTGCAGGCAACAGTTTGAAAAGTTCTATAATTAAGTGATGAAATACCTTGTGAATTCATGTTGAAAACAATTTTGGTTTTGTTGATAGCGTTTGCCATATCTTGTTCGTTATCAATGAATCCGCGATAGCAAAGGTCTATTAGTTCTGGATATTTAGAACGGCTGAGTGCATCTTTATAGTGCCTGTCTATCGCATACCAAGCAATTTTTAGTGTTGGAAGCTTGGTGATTAGTTCTTCAAAGAAACTGAGCCTATAGTCTGTATCAAGACGACCGGCAAACATGACGTCATATTCTGGTTTCTTGCCCAAATCTTTGTAGACATCAAAGTTTACAAAGTGAGGTAAATAGTTTATATTTGGGAAAGTTTCATAATCAGTCAGAACTTTATCCCAATAAAAAGTATAATTATCGTTGTTTTCTAAGTATTGTAAATATTTTTCCCATTGAGGACCGGAGGTCTTGCTGCGCAAATCATCAGAAAAATAATTTATGGACGGGATTGTGAGGTTATTATCAACTTTTATTTTTAATCCTGAATAATCGTATCCTGCGATTATGTTGTATGAGTTTTGAAGTATTTCTTGTAAATTGTTGTCAAAAAGTTCATCAAAGACCGTAACTTCGCAATCATTTTGGCGAAAGCCGTCAATCATGCTTGCGGTTGTAAGTCTTCCGCCAATGCTTTCCGGTAAAATTGCTAAAATTTCTCTCTTTCTCATCTTGGTAATATTTTAGCATTATTAATAATGCTTTACAAGGTAATTAGTAGTATAGTAATATATGAATAGAAAAAGTCGGTAAGAAAGAATGTAAAAAGTCTTTTTGCTTACTTTTTCTTCAGAAAAACCTTTGAACAATGATAAAGTAGTAGAAAAAGTCGGTTGGAAAGAATGTAAAAAGTCTTTTTGCTTACTTTTTCTTCAGAAAAACCTTTGAACAATGATAAAGTAGTAGAAAAAGTCGGTTGGAAAGAATGTTAGAAGTCTTTTTGCTTACTTTTTCTTCAGAAAAAGTAAGCGTCTGTAGCTCAGTAGGATAGAGCGGAGGTTTCCTAAACCTTGTCTGCCGTGGGTTCGACTCCCTCCAGGCGCACTTATTATTAATTAATTTCAAGTATCCGTCTCACGCGCCAAGCATAGCTTGTCTGGTTCTTACCTCTCACAAAACGTGACATTGGGTCACCTTTTGTTCGGCAGAGTCTCCAGGCGCATTTATTATTGATTTATATTCAAGTATTCGTCTCACGCGCCAAGCATAGCTTGTCGGGTTCTTACCTCTCACAAAACGTGACATTGAGTCACCTTTTGTTCGGCAGAGTCTCCAAGCGCATTTATTATTAATTCTATTTATTCTTCAATTTTAAGAATCATAGGTACTTTACCTATTTCTCTGATTTGTCTTTCGAAATCAGATATATTTATTTTGATAGCATCAAATGTATTGTAGTGCATTGGTATGATTTCGCTTGCACCTAACCATTCAGCAGCTTTAACTGCGTGTTCAACATCCATTGTGTATTTACCGCCAATTGGAAGCATTGCTATATCAGGTTGGTATAGTTCACCGATTGTTTTCATTTCAGAAGTTAGTGAAGTATCGCCGGCATGGTAGATTGTTGTACCTTCTATTTCAAATATATATCCACAAGGGCATCCGCCATATATTCCATCCGGAGTTGAACTTGAATGAAATGCCGGAACTGTTATTGCTCTACCCCAGCTGTATTCGCTCCAACTGCCTATTCCTACATCATATGTTCTAGCACCTTTTTTAGCACAATAATTTGCTAATTCATAAATGGCAGTAATCGGTGCTCCTGTGTTTTGAGAAATTTCTATTGCACTGCCAAGATGGTCACCGTGAGCATGGGTTACAAATATATCGTATATGTTTTCAGGCTTATAATTTGGTACACAAATAAGGAAAGGGTCTATCAGGATTTTTTTACCTGTAGTTTCAATTTCAAAAGCACTGTGTCCTAAATATTTTATATTCATTTTTAAGTCCCTTCTTTGGAATGTTATTTATAGTTTAGGCGCTATATCTTTCCATTAATTTTCTTAATCTTTTATATTCTTTTCCCCATTTTTGCATAGAGTCAATCACTGGTCGAAGCGTGTAACCTATATCAGTCAAATAATATTCAACTTTTGGTGGAAGTCCTTCGTATTCTTCTCTTATAATTAATCCGTCTTCTTCAAGTTCTTTCAAACAATTTGTAAGAACTTTTGCAGTACAGCCTAAATTTTTCTTAAGTTCAACAAATCTCATTTCTTTTTTTAGAAGTTCTTTTATGATAAGTATTTTCCATTTTGCCCCTACCAATTGTAAAACAACGCTGACTGGATTTGTTGCTAAATCTTTGTATTGCATTAGCCCTATACCTTATCTTCTTTTTGTTCTGAAGCTGTATTCCAGAGTTCTCTAAGTTTGTCTTTAATTCCCATCCTGCCAAACCATTTTATAACGAATCTTTCGTCATAACCTAATCCGCCATTTATTTTAGCGCAATCTGCAAGAGAAAAAACTGCTTCGGAGATAGTAATTCTAATAATAAAATGTGGGATTTGATATTTGGAAGCATCCATTGATACTTTTAAATTATTATATTTTGCAATGCTGACATTTCTGACATTGTGTGCATCAGACTGCTCATCTAGCATAAATTTTTTCAAGCTGTCTTCCAAATCTTTAAAGCTGTTCATTGACACCTCATTAATTATTCAAACTATGTATTGGTGCAGGAATCCTTCCTCCGCGGTTAACAAAATTTTCTGATGAAAGAGTGTTAACATTCATTATTGGCGCTTCTCCTAAAAGTCCGCCAAATACGACTTTGTCGCCAACTTTTTTGTTTGGAGCAGGAATTATTCTGACAGCAGTTGTCTTTTTGTTAATCATGCCGATTGCCATCTCATCAGCTATCATTCCGGCTATAGTAGAAGATGGCGTTGCTCCTGGGATTGCAATCATATCTAATCCTACAGAACAAACGCAAGTCATTGCTTCTAACTTGTCAAACGTTAAATAACCTTTGCTTGCAGCTTCAATCATACCGGCATCTTCTGACACAGGAATGAATGCTCCGGATAGTCCGCCAACGTAAGAACTTGCCATAATTCCACCTTTTTTTACAGCATCATTTAACATTGCTAAAGCTGCTGTTGTACCATGTGCGCCGGCATGCTCAAGTCCCATTGCTTGGAAAATTTGTGCAACACTATCACCAATTGCAGGTGTTGGAGCAAGGGATAAGTCAATTACTCCGAACGGAATACCGAGTTTAGCGGCAAGCTTTCTACCGACAAGTTCACCGGTTGTCGTGATTTTGTATGCTGTTTGCTTAATTTTATTTGATAAAACTCCTAAATCAGCTTTTTTATCTAAGTCTGCAATAGCAGCTCTTACAACCCCAGGACCAGAAACTCCGATATTGAGGGCGCATTCCGGTTCACCATATCCGCAATACGCACCAGCCATAAACGGATTATCACTAACAGAATTGCAGAACACAACCAGTTTTGCGGCTCCTAAACCGTCTTTATCAGCTGTTAGTTGAGCAGATTGTTTAATTATGTCTGACATTTTTAAAACGGCATCCATGTTGATACCGGCTTTTGAAGTTGCAACATTAACAGATGAACAAAGCTTGTTTGTAGAAGCTAAGGCTTCCGGAATAGATTCTATTAGTGCTAAATCACCCTTCGTGAAACCTTTTTCTACCAAAGCTGAATATCCGCCAATGAAGTCTATACCAAGATTTGTTGCGCATTCATCAAGTGTTTTTGCAATTTTTACGTAATCTTTTTGCTTGCAAGCTTCGCCTACAAGAGAAATTGGAGTTACTGCAATTCTTTTATTAACAATAGGGATTGAGTAATCATTTTCAATTTCGTTTGCATAATTAACAAGGTTTTTCGCGTATTTATCAAGTTTAAACTTAATATTATCGCAAACGGTGTTAATATTTTCTGCTAAACAATCTCTTAAACTAATTGTAAGCGTTACAGTTCTGATATCAAAATTGTAAAGCTTAATCATGTTTATTGTTTCTAGTATTAAATTCTCGTCAAATATCGTCATAGTAATCAAATTATAACATATATTGTAAATAATTTGAACATTAAAATCGTGTTTTATATATAATAATACTAGTTATTTACTCATCGGAGGTATGAAAATGCTAGTAGTAATGAATAGTCACGCGACAGAGAAAGACATTAAGCGTGTTGAGATGTTTATTGAATCAAAAGGTTTTGAAGCGAGAGTTTCTCATGGAGAAGCCAGAACAGTTGTTCATGCTATTGGCGTAAAAGAAGTTGACCAGAGAGATTTTGAGTTATTACAAGGTGTTGATGAAGTAATCAAATTATCAACAAATTACAAACTAGCTGCACGTGCTTGTCAAGGCAAGGATACCATAATTGAAGTCAATGGTGTAAAATTTGGTGATAAATACACAGGACTTATCGCAGGACCTTGCACAGTAGAATCTTATGACCAAATGGATGCAACAGCGCAAGAACTCTCTGAATCTAATGTAAAGATAATTAGAGGTGGCGCATTTAAACCTAGAACAAGTCCTTATGCTTTCCAAGGACTTGGATTAGAAGGGCTGAAAATTATAAGAAGCGTTGCAGATAACCACGGTATGGCTGTAACTTCAGAAATTATGGAAGTTTCTCAGCTTGAAATGTTTGAAAAATATGTGGACATATTGCAAGTTGGCGCAAGAAACATGCAAAACTTCAATTTGCTAAAAGAATTGGGTCATGCGCATAAACCTGTAATCTTGAAGCGTGGTTTGTCTTCCACTTATGAAGAATGGTTGATGTCTGCTGAATATATTATGGCAGGAGGCAACAATCAGGTTATTCTTTGTGAAAGAGGGATTAGAACATTTGAAAAATATACAAGAAATACACTTGATTTGACAGCTATTCCTGTAATCAAGAGATTAAGCCATTTGCCAATTATTGTTGACCCATCTCATGCTACCGGCTTGAGAGATAAGGTTGAGCCTATGTCAAGAGCCGCTGTTGCTGCCGGTTGTGATGGTTTGATAATTGAAGTTCATCATGATCCGGATAGAGCAGTTTGTGATGGTGCTCAATCGCTTTACCCTTGGCAATATGATTTGTTGTATAAGCAAATTAAACAAATCGCACCAATTGTGGGAAAAGAAATTATTTAGAGTTTTTGTTGGGGTGAAACCCCAACCTACTACTAAATTATTTCATTTTACCCCTCGCCCCCTTGTGGGAGAGGGTAGAATTTGTTAACGAACGTTAGTGAGTTTAGAAATTCGGGTGAGGGGGGAGGAAGCTAATCCATAGTATTTTACCCCTCACCCGTATCCGTAATGCTCATTAACATTCGCAAACGGCTACTCCCTCTCCCACAAGGGGCGAGGGGTAACAAACATTTTAAATTACTAAAGCCGACCACTTGACTACGTACGTAGTACCTACGCGCGTAGCACTATTTGCTGAGGGATTTGGAGATGATTATGTATAGGTTTACTAATAGGAATCCGAGGAACATGCCGGCGATTACATCGACCGGATAGTGGACTCCGAGCCAAAGTCTTGAGATGCCGACCATAAAAATCCAACCGCCAAAGAGTATTGTTAAGAAATATCTCCAGAAATCGGATTTTGCGTAATGTAAAACCAGATATATTAGAATGCCGTAGAAACACATTGTTGTAGAGGAGTGTCCTGATGGAAAACTAAACCCAGGGTATACACAAGGTCTTTCTCTGCAAACAAAGTTTTTGATTAAATCTGTCACTACAAAACTTGCTTGGGTAAAGAATATTAGTAGGAAGGCTTTCATGTATCTTTTTTCTGAAACAAGAACGCTTCCTGCTGCGATTTGAGGCCATAACATGTTGTAATCACGCCCAAATGAAGAGCAGAATTGCGGAATGTAGCTTGGATAAGGTGAAAGCGCTAAACGGATTGAGTGTAGGATATTACCATCAAACTCTGTGAGGTTTGGCATATATAAAACCAAAATGGTTAGCACTGTTACAACAATTAATGAAATAACTACATAATTCCAATTTAAAGCTAATCCGTATTCTTTGTTGCGACTCATTTTGTACCCTTCCTAAATTCCGCCTTTTAATTTAATAATCAGACTAAAAACTTTGTTAAATACTGTCATTACTAGCGGTGTAATTTCGCTAATGAAAACTGCGAAGAAGAATAAGGCAGCAACGACTGCAATAAGTTTTTGGATATCAGAAAACATAAATACTTTGTTGTTTTTAAAATCATCAATGCCTTTGTATTCATCTGTGAATGGTTTTACCGGAAGCTTTTCTTCGATTTTTTCCAGAACATTTGCGTATTTCACTTTGATTAAAGTATTGTAGGAATCAACATTCATCCACCACAAAATACTGACGGCTGTTCCCATAAGCGCAAAAACCAGTGTTGCTGATATTTTAGTTAAGAAAACGACATTGCCTGTATAAATCAAGGCAACAATAAGAACAAGGATAGATGCCATATAGAATCTATTTGTTTTAAAGTTTCTGTCAATAAAATTCTCTTTTTGTTCAGAATACATTTTGTATTCTCTAAATATTAGCTCATCTCTATCCATTCTTATTTTATCCTTTCGTAAATTTATGCTTGTTCTCTTCTTTCTCTAACTTCATTCATTAAGTTTTCAAATTCTTTTTCATCGAGTGTTTCTTTTTCAAGAAGAGTTTTTGCAATGTGTTCTAACATATCTCTGTTGTCGCTTAATAGTTGCATTGCGTGGTCATATTGTTTATCAACAATCTTTTTAACTTCTTTGTCAATGTCGGCAGCGATTTCTTCTGAAAAATCTCTAGTGTTGCCAAAATTTCTGCCCATAAAAATGTGTTCTTGTTCTTTGCCATAAGCAAGATTACCCATTTTTTCACTCATACCGTAAGTTGTAACCATACTTCTTGCAAGATTAGAAACTTTTTCCAAGTCGTTTGAGGCACCTGTTGTAATATTGTCTTTTCCGTAAACAAGCTCTTCTGCAACTCTTCCGCCTAAAATCATTGCGATTCTATCAAGCAATTGGTTTTTGCGCATAGTCAAATGATCTTTTTCCGGGAGTGTAAGAGTTATACCTAAAGCCATACCTCTTGGAATAATTGAAACTTTGTGAAGCGGGTCGCAGTCTTTAAGAAGTTTTGCAAGAAGTGCGTGTCCAACTTCGTGGTAAGCTGTATTTTCTTTTTCTTCATCAGAAATAATTCTGCTTTTCTTTTCAGGACCAGCCATAACTTTATCAATAGCTTCTTCTAAATCAGGCATTTCGATTTCTGATTTATCGTGTCTTGCAGCCAATAAAGCTGCTTCATTTAATAAATTTTGTAAATCTGCACCGGTAAACCCTGGAGTGCGTTTTGCTAATGTTTTTAAATCAACCTCTTTTGCAAGCGGTTTATTTTTAGCATGAACATTCAAAATCTGTTCTCTACCCAATACATCAGGTTTGTTAATAACAATTTGTCTATCAAATCTTCCCGGACGCAATAAAGCATTATCTAAGATATCAGGTCTGTTTGTTGCAGCTAAGATAATGATATTTGTGTTTTCATCAAAACCGTCCATCTCAACAAGCAATTGGTTCAGAGTTTGTTCTCTTTCGTCGTGCCCACCGCCCATGCCGGCACCTCTTTGACGACCGACAGCATCGATTTCATCAATAAACACAATACAAGGTTGATGTTTTTTTGCTTGTTCAAACAAATCTCTAACACGAGAAGCACCAACACCGACAAACATTTCAACGAAATCTGAACCGCTAATAGAGAAGAACGGTACACCAGCTTCTCCGGCAACAGCTTTTGCCATCAAAGTTTTACCTGTACCTGGGGAACCTACTAATAAAACTCCTTTAGGAATTTTTGCACCCAATTTTACGTATTTGTCAGAATGTTTAAGGAAATCAACGATTTCTTCAAGTTCTTTTTTCTCTTCATCAATACCTGCAACATCAGCAAAAGTTGTTTTAACTTTATTGTCCATAAGCATTTTTGCACGACTTTTGCCAAATGACATAGCTTGCGCTCCGCCTGCTTGGATTGATTTTATAATAAGCATAATGAAACCAAGAACTAACAAAATGGTTAAGAAAGAAGAACCTAAACCAAACATTGAACCGGATTCACTAGCTTTTTTAGCGCTAATTTCAACGTTATTATCTTCCAATTTATTAAGAATGTCGGAATTTTCAGGCAAAACAACTTTGTATTGGATTTTAGGAGTAGTTGCAACATCCCCAAACAAAGGATTTGATGTAGTTTTCTTTGCTTCCGGTTGTTTTACTGGAATGGCAATTAAAGAATCTTTACCCAAGTCGACATTTTTAATCTCTTTATTTTCAACTTTTTGTAAAAAATTTGTATATGATAGTTCTTCTGTACTTGAAGTAGGGCCTGCAAACAGCATTGACAAGAATGCCAAAACCATTATTCCTAATAGAATGTACATACCAACTGATTGATTTTTGTTCATATATTAAAAACTCCCTCTGTAATCTATTGCAATATTATACCATAAAAGTGGGAAGATGGGATAGGGGATTAAGTCGCTAAGTCTTTAGATCATTAAGGCGTTAGGTTCAATAATATTCGCTATCGCTCATAAATTTAACAAAACCGAACTATATAATTCTCTTAATACAAACTTAACGTCTTAACGACTTAAAGACTTAGCGACGTCTCTTCACATTTTTTAACAAAAAAGTCAATTTTCTTCAAAAGAATGACTTTACATGTATAGGATATCTAATTATGAGCGCTACAAATTTTTTGAACAATTTTACAAATGGTTTTATGTTCGGAATGCTAAATAACAGCAATCCGTTTTTTGGTGCAGGTATGGGGAATTTTGTAGGTTTTGGCGGGTTCGGAGGATTTGGTAATTTTGGTGGGTTTGGAAGTTGTTTCTCACCACAACCAATGTTTTTCAATGCGTGTAATTCATTCACACCATATACAGGCTGTTGTACAACACCTTTCCCTAATAAAACAAGTTTATTTATGGTACCTAATGTTATGTCAGGAGCCAGCTTTAGCCAGCTTCTGCCTGATATAAACCCACCGGCATTTAATTTCGATTTTGGTTCTGTCGGTAATAATATTTTTGCAAATAATTGGAGTAACCAGTCATTTAATACATCATTCGCTCCAAGTAATTTTCAATTCAATTTCACTCCACCTATTGCAAATACACCGGAAGCAAAGACAGATACAGATGATGAAACGCTCGGTACTAGTGCAAAAAAATATGAAAAATCTGGAAGTGGTGCTAATAAGAAATTAACTGAAAAATATAATGGTACAGCTGAACAATTAAACAAACAACTTAATAAAAAAGATGGTGTTCTTAAAAATAAGGGACAAGTATTTTTAAAAGCACAGGAAAAATATGGAATTAATGCTGCTGTCTTAGCTTCTATTGCTATACATGAAACCGGATATGGAACAAGCAATTTGGCAAAAACAAAGAACAATATTGGTGGAATACGTAAAGGCAAGGGCTTCAAAGCCTTTGCATCTGTAGACGATTGCATTATGGAACTGGCAAGACTTTTAAAACAAAACTACGTGGATAAAGGGCTTGTGACTGTTGCACAAGTTCAAAAGAAATATTGTCCGGAAAATGATCCTCAAGATAAAAAAGGATTAAATAATTCATGGACAGGTGCCGTCGGAGGATTAATAGATAAATTCGAAGCTATGGCATAAAAAAAAGCCGTTTCAATTGAGAACGGCTACCAGACTTGGGGAGGAGGTATGAAAAACCATTGAGGTTTTCCATATTATCTTTATCGGCATTATTCTCAATTTCTTTAGTTTTTTGTATCAAATCTCATACGTTCGGATGAGGATGAGTGTTATTGTATAAGCTAGTACCGCCCTTATTAGGGAGGTCGCAGCTGTTGGTGAAGTTATGCTGAACCTTACAGATGCGGGTGGGTTTGGATTAAGAGTAACTTTTAATAAGCCCCCATCCTTCCCTCTCTGTCACTAACGTGACATCTCTCCCGCTCAATGGATGTTGCGGGCGAGAATTAAGTTTTAGAAAAGTCTATACCTCCCCCTATAAAGGGACGAGATACGCTCTACTTGTAGTTAGAACTACAAATTATTTTAAAACAACTTTCCACTTTCAACTTTTTTAGTGGCAATTTAGTAACTTTTAATTTTCCAATTATGTAAATACCCACCCGCATTCGTAGTTCACTTACGTTCACACGACTGCGACCTCCCTAACAAGGGCGGTAGCTACTTTATTGTTTAAATAAAATCTCTTATTCTAAATTATTTCATTCGTAAAATTTTCTGGCAATTCTTTATCCAAGAGTGCGCCAAATTCTTCAAAACTCAATCCCAGAGCAGAAATAATTTTACAAAGGCTTGTTGCGTAGGCTTTATTTTTGCCTTTTTCAATCATATATAATGTAGTTTTAGGAATATCATTTTCGTAGCAAAAAATCGTAAACTTAAGTTTTTTGCTTTTTCTAACTTTATAGAGCACCTGCCCTATAGCTTTTTGGATAATTTTGTCATATTCTTGCATAAACTTAATGATAGTGCTATTATTTGTAAAAATGTTTCCGAAGTCGGAACTAAAGTAGGAGTATTCTTTTATGCCTAAAACTTTATTAATAGATTTAGATGGAGTTTTGAACACGTATGACGGAAATTATAGCGAGTTGGAAATTGCTCCGCCAAGAGATGGTGTAAAAGAATTTTTAGAAAAAGTATCAAAAGATTATAATATAGAAATTTTTACGGTCAGAAATAAGGAGCTTACACAAGCTTGGTTGGTTAAATATGGTTTAGATAAATACATCCAAAATATAACAAATCAAAAAAGCCCATACGCAAGTATTATTATTGATGATAGAGCTCTAAGGTTTAATGGTGATTTTATTCAGACTTTAAACGATATTAATAATTTTAAACCGCATTGGATGGTTAGTGATTAGTGAATAGTGAGTAGGCGAAATTAAAATATTCAATTCACTCTTCACCACTCACTCTTCACTATTACACAATTTCCATTTCCTTAATATATCTTGGTCTTGCTTTAACTTCGTTAAAAATTTGTCCCATGTATTCACCGATTATGCCGAGGCAGAAAATTTGAAGTCCGCCAAAGAATGCAAGTAATACAACCAGTGTTGCCCAACCGCTCGGAGTATTGTGAAGAAAATATTTTTCAAAAATAACTTCTGCGGCTAAAAGAAAACTGCCTAAAACTGTTATTACACCCATTGCAGCAATAATTCGCAAAGGAACAATACTAAAAGCTGTAATTCCGTTCAATGCAAGGCTTGTGAGTGAGAAGAAGTTAAACTTTGAACATCCGGCTTTTCTAGGTTTTACGTCAAAATGTACGTAAGCGGTTTTTAATCCGATTTCGTGGAAAAAACCTCTCAAAAACAGTCCGGCTTCGGAATACTTTTCTAAAATTTCAAGTCCTTTTTTGCTTACGAGTCTAAAATCAGAATGGTTTGGCGGTATTTTTACCCCCAAAAGATTCATCAATCTATAGAAACAAAGAGCGGTGTGTTTTTTGAAGAACGAATCTGTTTTTCTATCGTTTCTGATACCGGAAACAATTTCTGCACCATTATGAAATTCGTCAATAAATAATTCAATAGCGTTTTCATCTTGCTGTAAATCCGCGTCAATCGAAATTACGCAATCACAACCAATTTCTTTAACTCCCAACAAGCCTGCAATAAGAGCTTTTTGGTTGCCATAATTTCTTATAAACTTAGTGCCTTTAATCCTTTCGCCATAAGTATTATGCAAGCTTTCGATTATGCTCCAAGTTGTGTCTTTAGAGCCATCATCTACAAGGTAAATATAGCTTTCGTTAGAAATTTTACCTTTAGCTATAATCTTATCCATAACTCTGATAAGTGTGTCTACAGTTGATTTAATCACGAGTTCTTCATTGAAACACGGAATTATTATTGCAAGTTTAGTATTATATTCGCTCATTGTTTTCCTCTCAGAATTATAATACAATAAATTTGTACATTAGTGAATTATGTTTACATAACTTTTCAAAGGAGCCTGCCTAGTGTCAGACAAAAAATTTATTTTAAATGCAGATGATTTCGGAATGAGTGAAGCCTATAATAGAGCTGTGTTAGAAGGGTGTTCTGCCGGAATTTTGAAAAGTGCAAGTTTGGTAGCGAATGGTTTAGCTTTTGAAGAAGCTTATACAAAAATCATTCCGGCATGTCCTGATTTGGGTGTAGGAATTCATCTTAATGTAATTGAAGGAAAACCGCTTTGTTCTGATTTGGATAGCTTGGTCGATAGAGATGGAAATTTCTACAACGGATATGGCGCTCTTATCATAAAATCTTTGTATGACAGAGTGTTTATGGAACAAATTGAACGTGAATTCAGAGCGCAAATAGAGAAGATTCTTGCAGTGACTCCTGTGAGTCACATAGATTCTCACGTCCATGTTCATGCGATTCCTAATATCTTTGAACTTGTGTGTAAGTTAGCAAAAGAATATGGTATCAAGCAAATTAGAACTCAATTTGAACAGCCGTATGTTATTCCTGATGTGTTTAAACATTTGACGATTAAATACCCGATAAATTTAATAAAGGTTGCACTATTAAATACTTTTACATTGTTGAACAAAGAAAATGTTAAGAGATACTGTTTGAGTACAAACGACAATTTGATTGGTGTAGGTTATACTTCTATGATGAATAGTCTGACCATTTCTTATGGACTTATGGCAATCAAAGAAAAACAAGTTGTTGCAGAAGCTTTAATCCATCCTTGCAGATATGAAGACGGTACAATAGATGGACATTTTACCGAATTTATGATTACTAAGAACGAAAAATTAAAAGAAAAAATTGCAAAAATCGGTTTTGAGATAACAAATTATAAAGAAATTCAAGCGGCAGCAGAAATGGCTGAAAGTGAGTCTGTGTGCGAACAAAAATAATTGGAATTACAGTTTTAATTC
>CABQIM010000020.1 GCA_902464375.1 uncultured bacterium
TTTATGCAGTATTCGACAGAATCGATAACAGACCACTTTCAAAAATCGCAAAAGACTTTGTTAAAGAATTAAAAGACGATTCAATCAGATTTATTTCAACATTGTTAGCTTAATGAATAATAATTTTCTATAATAACCCCATCTTACATCTTACAAAATTTTTCAGCCCCGATTAGGGGCTTTTCGTTTGAAAAACGTTTTTATGGCATCTTTCACGCTTCGCCCTTGAGGGGAGAGCGGATTTTCGGTAGGGCGTTAGCCCGTAAGGTGGAGGTCAGACGTTACTCTGCCGACACCCCGAATAATCCAAGACAAGCTGGGCGGAGCCCTGATGAGGGTGGATATAGATTAAAAAATATGCTGCCTCTACCTCACCCTAGCCCTCTCCTGCTAGGAGAGGGGATGACCGCCACTTGTCTTCTGTTTCTAACTCTGCGTAACAAAAATCTCCAGTGGATTCATCCCCTCACCCGAATTTCTAAGTTTCGCAAAGCTCAACTTGAAATTATACCCTCTCCCACAAGGGGCGAGGAAATAAAAACGCAATCTAGTAAATTTTCTACGTACGTAGTACCTCCCACAAGGGGCGAGGGTTGCATTTTTGTGGCAATTGATTAACGCAGATGTTCCTACGAGTGGTATAACTTAAAACTCTTCCCTCAACCATTCCACCAATGATTTATCATCGCCGAAGAAGATATTAAACTCTTTTTCCATCTTAGGACTGCGCAAAAATTTTCTATCAATGTTATAAGCAGCAGGCTCCGTACCATCTTCAGCCTTACCTTTTATGGTTAGTGAATTTTTATCAAAAACATTTGCATAATTCATATTGAGATTTACGCAGAATGGCATTCTTTTTTTACCTTTATCATTATAAGAAATAAGTCCAAATGTTCTGCAAATAATGGCTCTGGCTTTATAAACAGTACACTTATCATTCACTAAAAATGGACAAGGATACATTTTTGAACGTTCTTTTTCCAATAAATCTGCAATATTTTCATTAACTTTGTCTTTAATCTCATCCGGTAAATCGTTAAAACATAACATTAAATTTATGTATTCAAGTTCAGAAATCGGATATTCGCCTTCTTTACAGCAATACGCACAACCTTCTTTGCATTTTATAAAAGGCTTTTGAGCTTCAAACATCTTAGCAAGCTCTTTATCTAAAAATTCAAGATATGCTCTATAACGTGTTATCATTTTTTGCCTTATTTCTTTTTGCTTTAATTTCTTCGCATCTTTCAAGTTTATTGTATAACTGAGAATTTATCTCACCACCAACCAGAATCAGAATAGAAGTGTAATATAACCAAACCATCAAGACTGCAAAACCACCAATAGTTCCGTAAACAAAGTTGTATGTGTGCAAATTATTAATGTAAACAGAGAAGCCCCAAGAGCCTAATAACCAAGAAATACAGAAAAATAATGTCCCCGGAAGAGCACTACGCCTTCTGATTTTTTCTTGACCGCCTAAATCAGGTAAAATGTAATAATGCAAATATGCCATTATATACAAAGCAACAAACGCAATTGGCCAACGAATCAGCAACATCATGTTTCCTGAATGGACGGTAAAACCGGTATATGTAATTAAAAATTTTATAATTACTTTACCAAAGATAATCAAGTTGATGCTCAAAAACAACACCAAAGCATTAACAAATACCATCACCAATGACAATAATCTTGTGTACAAGAACGAACGTGTTTCTTCTACTTTGTACGCTCTATTCAACCCTTTTAATACAATTGCTAATGCGTTTGTAGAAAGAATTACAGTTATACAAAAACCAAAAATTGCAATCAAACCGCCTTTTGTAAAAAACCAAACTTCATTCAAAACGGTTTCAATAAGATTTATAACATCCCCCGGCATAACTTGCTGCAAAAATACAATCAACGGGTTCATAAAAGAATGTTTGCCTAGCCAACCAAAAAGCGCAGTCAAGAACAACATAAACGGGAAAATACCAATTACGAGCATGAATCCCATTTCTGCTGCCATGCCGAAAAAATCATTCTCAACAACGGAATTTATTATATTTCTTAATGTTTTAAATCTTAGTTTCACAGTTTAATTTCTCTTAATAATTTTTCAACCGCTTCTTTAACAGATGCCTTTATTGTGCAACCGGCAGCAAATGTATGTCCGCCACCGCCAAAAGAAGAACAAATTTCTGCTACATCAACTGATTTGCTTCTCATAGATATCTTTGTTAGTTTTGTATCAACTTCTTTTGCAACAAAAGATACTTCTGTCGATTCAATAGCTCGAAGAGTTTCTGCAATTCCATCGGTATAATCATCACCGGCAGAAAATTTCTCCAAATCTTTTTTATACACAGTTGTATAAGCTATTTTATTATCATTCAAAAAAGTAGCTTTATTTACACAATAATTCTGAAACATTACAAAGTTTTTTGTCTTTGTTTCGTAGCATTTTTTGTAAATGTTATTTGGAATAATACCTGTTTCTACCAAATCTGCAGCAGCCCTAAAAGTATTTGCAGATGTATTTTCAAAACGGAAATTACCGGTATCTGTCATAATCGCTGTATATAAGCAAATTGCGGAATCTTTATCTATGCTCCAATTGTTTTTCTTAAAATAATTGAATAATACTTCTCCGCAAGAACTTGCTTCCGGCTCGATAATTTGATAATCACCAAATTTAGGATTTGTTTTGTGATGATCGATGTTAACAGTACATTTTGCTTTATCAAAAAGAATTTTCGAATCCATAACACGATCAATCGCTGCAACATCTAGTGTTATAACTAAATCATAAACAAGCGATTTATCAAAATATCTTTCTGCATGTTCTATATTTGGCAAAAACTTATAGTTGTATGGAATATTGGACACAACATTCATATCCGCCTTAATTTTAAAGCGCTTGTAAATCATATTATACATTGCACACATAGAGCCCAGCGTATCACCATCAGGGTTCATGTGAGATAATAATAGTATCTTTCTTGAAGATTTTATGATATCATCTAAATTACAAATCATAAATAAATAATAACATAAACAATGAAAAAAGTACTTTATACAGATTTTGAAGGAGTAGATACCGTAATCAGCACTATGATGGATAATCCACAGCTAAAGAAGGCTATTACGCGTACTAACTTGTGCAATTTTTGGGACAAAATTCTGCCACAGAAATTCAAAGGTAAATCCAGACCATATTCAATGCTTCCAGGGGGAGTAATGGTTATTGCGTGCCAAAATCCGATTGTAGCGCAAGAACTTTCTTTATATAAGGTTATTCTTCTAAAGAAATTTGAGCCATATATTAAATCATTAAAAATGCGTGTCCAAGATTTTAAATTTGATCCTAAAAAGTGGATTGTGGAATAATTATTGAAATATTTGGTGGGAACCGCTCACGCTTTTCCCACCTTACAACTAAAAAATGGATTGCCTCGAAAATCACAGATTTTCTCGCAATGACGTTCTACTGGTAGTTTCACGCTCTGTCATTCTGAGAAACTGTGTTTCGAAGAATCCAGCTTTTTATTAACTTTTATAAAAAGATAAAGATTTGTAGAGTAATTTGTAAATGTGGAAATCGCTTTCGCTCCCACACTCCGAAGCTAAAAATAGTTTATCACCCTAATCGGGCTCTGAATGACGCTTGCAAGGAACACCTAATGCAAACCCATTTTTATCACAACCTACCATATATTCCTTAATATAAATTCACAAACTACCCAATTTGGCTATTTTTACAGAATTTAATAATGTTTATGTTATTATATTCTTAATTGGAGAGGATTATTATGATAAATTTTTTATTAAAGTTACTTGGTGACCCGAACGAAAAAAAAGTTAAAAAAATGATGAATATCGTCGACCATATAAATTCCCTCGAGCCGGAATTTGAGAAGCTTACTGACAATGAATTGAAAGCAAAAACACAATATTTTAAAGATATATTAGCAAAACGTCCGACTTCTGATAATCAAAAAGCGGATAGAATTTTAGAAAAAGAAGCTCTTGATAAAATTTTACCGGAAGCTTTTGCAACAGTGAGAGAAGCCGGCAAAAGAGTTTTGAACATGCGCCACTTTGATGTTCAATTAATTGGTGCATATTTCTTGCACAACGGACACATTGCTGAAATGAGAACCGGTGAAGGTAAAACGCTCGTTGCAACACTTGCAGCTTACCTTAACGCTTTAACAGGAAAAGGAGTTCACGTTGTTACTGTAAACGATTACCTTGCAAAACGTGACAGCGAATGGATGGGTAAAATTTACAAATTCTTAGGTTTAAGTGTTGGTGTAATCCTTTCCAACCAACATGACGCAGACGAGTTTAACCGTAAAAGAGCTGCTTACGCTTGCGATATCACTTATGGTACAAATAACGAATTTGGTTTTGATTATTTAAGAGATAACATGGCTTCTTCTAAAGATATGTTAGTCCAAAGACCTTTTAACTACGCGATTATCGATGAAGTTGACAGTATTTTGATTGACGAAGCTAGAACACCTCTTATCATTAGTGGTCGAGTTGAAAAATCTGCTGACACGTATACTTTAATGGCGCAAGTTGCACCACAATTAAACAAAGATGCAGATTATGAAGTTGATGAAAAGAACAAAAACGTTATTCTTACAGAAGACGGTATAGATAGAGCGCAAGAAATCATTGGCTGCAAAGATTTGTTTGATATTAACAATCAGTATGCACATGATTTGTTGAACGCTCTTAAAGCAAAAGAATTATTCATCAGAGATACAGATTATGTTGTAAAAGATGGCGAAATCATGATTGTAGACGAATTTACCGGTCGTTTAATGCCAGGAAGACGCTGGTCTGATGGTTTACACCAAGCTATTGAAGCAAAAGAAGGTGTTCAAATTCAAGATGAAACACAAACTTTAGCAAGTATCACTTTCCAGAATTTATTCAGACTATATCCGAAACTTTCCGGCATGACAGGTACTGCCATGACAGAAGAAGCTGAATTTGGCAAGATTTATAACTTGGAAGTTACTGTTATTCCGACGAATAAGCCTGATATCAGAATTAATTATCCAGATGTTATTTATAAGACAGAAAGAGCAAAATACAACGCTGTAGTTAACGATATTATCGAACAAAACAAGCTTGGACGTCCTGTTCTTGTTGGTACAGTAAGTATCGAAAAATCGGAATACATTTCTGCTTTGTTAAACAAAAAAGGTATTAAACATAACGTATTGAATGCGAAACAACACGAAAGAGAAGCTTATATTATTGCTCAGGCAGGACGTGTTGGTGCAGTTACAATCGCAACAAACATGGCTGGTCGTGGTACAGATATTCTTCTAGGTGGTAATGCTGAATTCTTAGCAAAAGAAGAACTAGAAAAACACGGAATTACGCCTGACAACGAAAAATATGAAGAATTAAAGGACGCAGCTTTAGAATCTGCAAGAAAAATTACATCAGAAGAACACGCGAAAGTTGTAGAGCTTGGTGGGCTTCACGTAATCGGTACAGAAAGACACGAATCTCGAAGAATTGATAACCAGCTTCGTGGTCGTGCGGCTCGTCAAGGTGACCCAGGATCTACAAGATTTTTCTTATCATTAGAAGATAATTTGATGAGAATTTTTGGTGGCGATAAAATTACCGGTCTGATGAATATGCTTAATGTAGAAGAAGATATGGCAATTGAATCTTCTTTGATTTCAAGACAGATACAGTCTGCGCAAAAGAAAGTTGAAACTTATCACTTTGATATCCGTAAGAGTGTTCTTCAATACGATGACGTTATGAACATTCAGAGAGAAAAATTCTATGCACAAAGAAAGAAAGTTCTTGAAGGTAAAGATTTGCGCAGTGATATCGAGTATATGATTGATAAA
The DNA here is from genome assembly GCA_902464375.1 of uncultured bacterium. Taxonomy (GTDB): domain Bacteria; phylum Cyanobacteriota; class Vampirovibrionia; order Gastranaerophilales; family Gastranaerophilaceae; genus CAG-196. The sequence continues at coordinate 5,880 of CABQIM010000020.1, forward strand.
GAAATAGATAGGCTCCTTAAGAGTTATATAGCTCCGGAAATGAATCCGGAAGAGTATATCCAAGAGGATTTGGAAACTCTTATTAAAGAATTGCATTCTGTAGTTCCACAATTGTCTTATATCACAGTAAATGATATCAAAGGATTGAGATTTGCCAGAATTTATGATTCTTTAAAAGAAGCTGCTCAAAAAGCTTACAGAGAGCATGAAGAGGAAATTATCGGTTTTTATAACTCTATTTCTGAACAGTATGATCCATCTTTTGTAAAACAAGAAGTTTTTGCAGCAGATAATATTATGCGCTCATTGGAAAGAGATATTCTTTTGAGAGTTGTTGATAACCAGTGGATTGATCATTTACACAACATCGACATGTTAAAAGATGGTATTGGATTACGAGCTTATGGACAAAAAGATCCACTTATTGAATACAAAAAAGAAGCATATGATTTGTTTAACAAAATGATGTTTGAAATACAAAGCAACACTGTTAGATATTTATTCAGAGCAAAATTCGGAATACAATTCGTATCAGATGATGGTGATATTGAAACAGTCGAAGGATAGGGGTAAAGCGAAAAATTGAAAATTGTTAAAAAATTGACTCTCGCATAAAAAAAGAGGGTCGATTTTTTGTTTCTGCTTGCAATTGTATATTAAGAAATGACGGTAAAGTTTGTTCAATAAGGGACTTCTAATCTCAGAATTTATTTGCGCATTTCACGCTTCTCCCTTGAGGGGAGAGCGGATTTTTGGAAGGGCGTTAGCCCGTAAGGTGGAGGTCAGACGTTACTCTGCCGACACCCCGAATAATCCAAGACAAGCTGAGCTGAGCGCTGATGAGGGTGGATAAAGATACGTTATCTTTCCCAGAGGGTTCATACCCTCACCCGCATTTGTAGTTTTCGCACAGCTCAAACACAACGGCACCCTCTCCCACAAGGAGCGAGGGTTGATCTAGTAATTATATACATTAGCCCCCACCCTTCCCTCTCTGTCACTAGCGTGACATCTCTCCCGCTCAATGGATGTTGCGGGCGAGAATTAAGTTTTAGACGAATCTGTTCCCTCCCCCACGGAGAGGGGACGCGCCAAACCTGTAGTTTCACTTCGAGGCGGAGCCGGTAATTTTTAAACAATCTGATAATTTATACCAAGTAGCCGACTGTTATATGAAAAGTCTTTTTGCCTACTTTTCAGTAACTATTAACCAGCCCCCACCCTAGCCCTCCCCCGAGGAGAGGGAAATGCGCCAAACCTGTAGTTTCACTTTGAGGCGGAGATTGTAATGTTAATGCAAATTTGTCGCTGTTACCAAGTAGCCGACAATATGTAATAAGTCTTTTTGCCTACTTTTTCTACAGAAAAAGTAGGGCTTTACAATTATTAACTATAATTGTATGATAGTAGTAAGATTGGAGGAATTTTGGCAGAGAAGTTCAAAATACAAGGCGGAGAAATTCTTAAAGGCGAAGTTTCAATAGGCGGTGCAAAGAATGCAGTATTGAAACACTTGGCAGCTACGATACTTGTTAAGGGTAAAACAAAGATTTATAATGTACCTCAACTTACGGATGTTGAGATTATGTTGAATGTTTTGTCTGATTTAGGCGCTAAATATGTTTATGACAAGAAAGAAAAATCTGTCGTTGTTGATGCTACTGATATAACTTCAATCACCGCTAAGTATGAACTAGTGAGCAAAATGAGAGCTTCATTCATTATATTGGGCGCTTTGATGTCCAGATGTCGAGAAGCGATTGTTGCGCTTCCAGGGGGATGTGCTATTGGCGAAAGAAGAGTAGACTTCCATATTAAGGGATTGGAAGCTCTTGGTGCTAAGATTAAAATTGAAAACGGTTATGTACATGCTCGTGCTTCAAAGTTAGTAGGTGCGGACATATATTTGGATATACCATCAGTTGGTGCTACTGAAAACTTGATGTTGGCAGCTGTTTTGGCAGAAGGTTCTACAAGAATTCAGAATGCTGCACAAGAGCCGGAAATCGTTGATTTGGCAAATTTCTTGAATACAATTGGTGCTGACGTAAATGGCGCAGGTACTTCTGAAATTGTGATTAATGGTGTTAAGGCTGAAAACTTGCATTCAGCAGAATATACAACGATTCCTGATAGAATTGAAGCCGGTACTTTTATGGCTGCTGTAGTTGCTACTAAAGGTAAAGCTATAATTAGAAATGTTTATCCTGCTCATTTAACATTCTTCAACGATAAGTTGATAAAAATGGGTGCTAATATTAAGTTAGTTGAACCAACTACTATAGAAGTAAGCTGTAAGAACAGATTATCTTCTATCAACTTTGTAACTCAGCCTTACCCAGGATTTCCAACAGACTTGCAAGCGATTGCAATGACTTTGTTAACTACTGCGGATGGTGTTGGAATTATTACAGAAAGCTTGTATGAGAACAGATTTATGCAAGTTCCTGATTTAAGAAGAATGGGTGCTGATATTCATCAGGATAGAAATCATGCTATTGTAAAAGGAGTTAAGCAGCTAACCGGTGCTACTGTTGCAGCAAGCGATTTAAGAGCTGGGGCAGCATTGGTTATTGCAGGCTTGATGGCAAGTGGTGAAACAATAGTTGAGAAATTGCATCATATAGATAGAGGTTATGAAGAGTTTGAGTACAAACTTCAAAAACTGGGCGGTAAAATTTACAGATTTAATGATGAAAACGAAAACCAAGTTGAGAAGGGAGTAATAAATGAGTCCCGCTTATAAGAGATGGTATGATCATGATCCAAAATTATTGGAAGTAATAGAGCTTTTAAAAAATTATCAAGATGAACTAAAAGACCATGCTGTAGTCTTTTTAGACAAATTGGAGCAAAAAGTTTCTAAGGAAGCTTTAGATAGATTTTATGATTTGGTAAAACCTGTTAATGGTTCAAGATGGTATGATAAAGACCCTATTATATCAAGAACCGTTGAAATTCTAAGAGTTGTTCCTCCGGAAGTTCAGAAAGCTTGTGCTGAAAGATTTATTGCAGCATTAAAAGAAAAAGGTATTGAATACGAAAGCCCTAATGCGTAGTTTTTAATATTTATTAGTGCTAGAATATTGATTGTCAAATATATACAGTTCAATTTAACACGAATATTATGAAACTAGAATTCGCATCGTTTTTTGACAATTTAGTCAGAAATATAAAAAAATCTAAAAGTTTTACACTGACCGGACTTACTACGTTCAGCCGTCTTTTGTTGCTAAAATATATCCAAAAACTTTCCGGCAAAAAAATATTGTTTGTAACGTCAACCGAACAATCTGCTTTGAAGTATGCTTCTGATTTGGGACGCTTATTTGAGTTGGATTCAAGAACAATTCCTTATCAGAACATATCTCCGTATGAAGTTGTTACGGGGAATTTATATGATTATGAAAAACAGATTAAGATTTTGCTTTCTGAACCTGATATTGTAATAGCTCCGGTAAAAGTTCTTTTGGAGAAATTTCCTAATAAGGAATTCTTTGAAAAGAATTCTTTTACTTTAAAAGTTGGCGATAGCATAAGTCAGCAAGATTTGTTAGCAAAATTAATAAAGCTTGGTTATAAACGCTCTACAATGGTATCTGATATTGGAGAATTCAGTATCAGAGGTGATATTTCCGATATTTATACCCTTGAAGATAATGCCGCAAGAATTGAATTTTGGGGAGATGAGATTGTTGATATCAGATATTTTGATAACGAAACCCAAAAATCTATCGAAAAAGGAATTAAGGAAGTCAAAATAGAACCTTTGTACAAATTTATTTTGCCCGAAAAAGCCCCAAAAGATTTTCCGCAAGACTTGAAGGAACAATTAGATAATGAAGGCTATTTTGAAGGAATAAATGTTTATCAATCTTATTTTAATGAAGATTTAGTCAGTGTTTTAGATTACTTTAATGATTATATTGTTATAGTGGATGAATTTGCAGAAGCGAGTTCTAAGTATCAGCAAATTGATGATAATTTTGTAAATGGTTATAATGAAGCGTTAAAGACCAATCAAATTGCGCCTTTGAAGGAACTTAATCATTTTACTTATCAAGAAACTTTGAATAAGATTGCAGGCTCACAAAAAATTTATTTCAACAATTTTTTATCAGATGAGAATAATGAAGTTATTGATATTGATGCCAGAAATGTTCAAATTTTTGATGCAAATATGGACGCTGCTGCCCAATTTATCAAGGAACACAAAGGTTTTCAAGTTACAATTGCGACCGACTTTCAAGAACGTGTTAAAGAAGTTTTTAATTCATATGGGCTTTTTGATATCAATTATATTAGAAATATAACATCACAAGGTACGGAATTAATTGACGGGAAAATTCTTTTACTAACAGATAGAGAGTTGTTTAACAAAAGACAAAAGGATGTTCCAACAAACAGAAAACGACATTATAAAGAAAAAGCCGAATATATTGAAAATATTAATGATATTCAAGAAGGTGAATATGTTGTCCATTCTATTCATGGAGTCGGAATTTATAAAGGACTTTCTAAGCAAGAAATTGACGGGCAACTAAAAGATTATTTAACAATAGAATACGCAAGCAAAGATAAATTGCATATTCCGGCAGAACAGATTAACATGCTTTGTCGTTACAGGGGCTCTGGACAAATTAAACCAAAACTTTCCAGAATGGGCGGAAGTGATTGGGAAAATACAAAAACTAAAGTCAAAAAAGAAGTCGAAACTATTGCTTATGATTTGTTGAGATTGTATGCAAGAAGGAAGATGCAGACAGGCATTCAATTTGCACCGGATTCTCCATTGCAATTAGAAATGGAAGACACTTTTGAATACATAGAAACGCCTGACCAACTGAAATCTATTAACCAGATTAAGGCTGATATGGAAAGCGCAAGTCCGATGGATAGACTGGTGTGCGGAGATGTTGGATTTGGAAAGACCGAAGTCGCTATGCGTGCAATGTTTAAGGCTGTTACTTCTTTAAAACAGGTTGCTGTAATTGTTCCAACGACAGTTCTTGCTTTGCAACACTATCAAACAGTTCTAGAAAGATTTAAGCCTTTTGGAATTGATGTTGAGCTGCTTTGTCGTTTTAGAAGTACAAAAGAGCGCAAAGAAACGCTCAAAAACCTTGCAACAGGAAAATGCGATGTAGTTATTGCAACGCATAGTTTACTGCAAGATGATGTTACTTTCAAAGATTTAGGTTTGCTGGTAATTGATGAAGAACATAGATTTGGAGTAAGACACAAAGAAAAATTGAAAGAATTTAGAGAAAATATTGATATTATCTCAATGTCAGCAACGCCAATTCCACGTACTTTATATATGTCTTTATCAGGAATCAAGGATATTTCTGTAATCAATACTCCTCCTCAAAACCGTTTGCCGATTAAAACTTTTGTTGGCGAGTATAACGAGCAAACAGTTAAAAATGCAATAGTTAATGAACTTGATAGAGATGGTCAAGTATTCTACCTTTACAACCGCGTAGAAACAATTGAAGAATTTAAACTAGAGCTCCAAAAACTTGTACCACAAGCAAGAATTGCAATCGGACATGGTCAATTAAGCGAAAAACAATTAGAAGATGTGATAATAGGATTCGACAACCACGATTATGATATCTTGTTGTGTACAACTATTATCGAAAACGGTATCGACATTCCAAATGCCAATACTATGATTATCCACGAAGCCGACAAGCTTGGTTTAGCTCAGCTTTACCAATTGAGAGGACGTGTTGGCAGAAGTGAAAAACAAGCTTACTGCTACTGTTTCTACAAAGGTAAATACGATAAGACTGTCGGTAGTTCGACTAAAAAGCTTGAATTTAAAGGACTATCTCAAGAAGCAACGGAGAGATTGAAGGCAATAAAAGAATTCACTACACTTGGCAGTGGTTACAGAATTGCAATGCGAGATGTAGAGATTCGCGGTGTTGGTAATATCCTCGGAACCAAACAACACGGGCACATGATAAATGTGGGATTTGATACTTATTGTCAATTGTTGGAAGAAACCGTAAATGAGCTTAAGGGTGATGCTGTTAAAGCAAATAAACCTACTATTGTTGATATCAATGTTACAGCTTATATTCCGGATGAATGGGTCGGTTCCGGTGAACAAAAAATGATTGAATACAAACGGTTATCTGACGTTAAGAACGAAACAGAATTAAATTATATTGTTTCTGAATGGAAAGACAGGTTCTCCAGAATTCCAGATGAAGTTGAAAATCTAATTAAACTCATCAAATTAAGACTTATTGCAACCGATTGCGGCATTTCTATTATAAGAGAAGCCGGCAATGATATAAGAGTATACTCTCCATTTACTCCTTATGAGTGGAATATTATTAAGCAAGGTTTAGATAAGAGTATATTGAGAAGAATTAAATTTACAGTTGCACCAAAGTCTTGCACAGACGGCAAATCCATACTTCTTGTAAACAATAGTAACTTAACAATAGAAGAAATGTTTAACATTTTATCAAGTTTGTTTTATTATATAAAAGAAACCATAAATAAATATCAGTAAGAGAGTTTATATAAGGAGTATTAGATGAAAAAATTATTATGCTGTCTAGCATTATCAACAGTGCTATTATCAGGCTGCTCGTTGATGCACAAATCAGAAGGTATAATCAAGGTTAACAACGAAGTAATTACACAAGCTCAATTTGATGAAGCGTTTGATTCTAGCGTTGACAAATCTTTCTTAAAATCATTTGGTGGTTCAAAGAATTTTGTGAAGTCTGACGAAAATCCTATGTATGGAATTTTCAAGGATAAAATTGTAAATGAATTGATTGTTAAAAGCCTTTTAGACCAAGAAATTGCAAAAAAAGGTATTAAAGCCACTGATGAAGATATCCAAAATGAATTAAAAACAATTATTGATAAAGTTGGTTCTAAAGAAGAATTGAACAAGATTTTGAAACAAAGAGGTGTTTCTAACGCTCAATTTACAGATGATTTAAAAACTCAAATCAAAATTAAAAAACTGGTAAATTCTGTTCAAAAAATCAATATTTCTGATAACGATGCAAAGAAATATTATGACACACATAAATCAGAATTCGTTCATGGAGAACAAGTTAGAGCTTCTCACATTTTGATTTCTGCTAACACATTGGAAATCATTCAACAATTAAAAGCTAAAAATCCAAATATTGATCCTGCTGATATGAACACTCAAGTAGAAGCAACAATTGCTTCTCAAAAAGCAAAAGCAGAAAAAGTTTTGGCACAAGTAAAACAAAATCCAGATGATTTTGCAAAAATTGCTCAAAAAGAATCTGATGATAAAGCTAGTGCTGAAAGAGGCGGAGAGTTAGGCTTCTTCCCTAAAGAAGCAATGGTGCCTGAGTTCGCTAACGCAGCTTTCTCTATGAAACCTAATACAGTAAGTGAACAGCTTGTACAGTCTCCATATGGTTTCCACATTATTAAAGTTACAGATAGAATGGAAGCTGGCTCTACACCTTACGCAAAAGTAAAGGATGAAATTAAATTCTACCTAGAAACTCAAAAACAAATTGAAGTTCTAAAAAATATCACAGACGGTTTGATGAAGAATGCAAAAATTGAATATTTGAATGATTCTTTCAATCCAAAGAAAACGGTTAAAGATGTTACTCCGCAACCGGTAAAGAAAGAAGAAAAGAAATAGTTTAAAAGAAAAAATGCGGGACTCTTCCCGCATTTTTTATCTGGAGAAATTTATGTTAAGAAAAGCTGAAAAAAAAGATATTGCAAGAATTGCAGAGATTATAATATTTACCAAAAGACATACATATAGAGATATTTTTAAAAATGACCACGTGTCATTTAATGTTATGCAAGTTTTAAGCGAAGCTGAAACTTATAGCAAACCACACGCCCTTGATAATATGTTTGTTTATGATGACGGAATCGTGAAAGCAATGATTAATGCAGAAATAACAGACGAAAAGATTACAATAAGCGATTTTTATGTAGATAAATTCTTTCAAGGTGAAGGAATCGGAACTTATGTAATGAAAGAATTTGAAAAAATGGCAAATGGCAGAAAAATATATTTCTGGGTTCTTGATAAAAACACTCCGGCGAGAGAATTTTATGAACACCTTGGTTTTAGCTTGACAGGCGTAAAACAAGAATTTGAAAATTCCGGTTTCTATATTTTGCAATATTCTAAATAATATTGAGTGAGAAAAGCATAATCGCTCCTGCTAAAATAATAAACAACAAAAAAGCTGTTTGGATTTTTCCAAACAGCTTTTTCGTTTAAAAATGTCAAACTACTTAACTTCAACAGTAGCGCCAGCAGCTTCAAGTTGTTTCTTGATAGCTTCAGCTTCTTCTTTCTTAACGCCTTCTTTGATAGCTTTTGGAGCACCATCAACTAAGTCTTTAGCTTCTTTCAAACCAAGACCAGTGATAGCTCTTACTTCTTTAAGAACAGCGATTTTCTTATCAGCTGGAACAGAAGCTAAAACTACGTTTACTTCAGCATCAGCATCATCAGCAGGTGCAGCAGCAGCGGCAGGAGCAGCAGCTACAGCTACAGGAGCAGCAGCAGATACGCCGAATTTTTCTTCCATAGCTTTTACTAATTCAGCAGCTTCTAATAAAGTTAATTTTTCAATTGATTCTAAAATTGCTTCAATACTCATTTTTATTTCTCCTTTAAATTTTTATTTTTTGTTGTACTACGTTTTTGCTAGAATAACATATTTGTTACTAAGCAGATTTTTGATCTCTAACAGCTGCAACGGCTCTAACAAGAGATGACATAACAGCGTTGACAGAGTTTGCGATACCAGAAGCTGGTGAGTTGATGCAGCCAAGCATTTTTGCGTAAAGTTCTTCTCTTGATGGAAGATTTGCAAGTGCTTTTGCTTCTTCAGCAGACATTAATTGTCCGTCCATTGCAGCAGCAATGATTTCACCCTTCTTAGTTTCTTTAATAAATTTAGATAAAGCCTTAGCAGGTGCTACCTGATCATTAAAACCAAATGCTAATGCGATTGGTCCTTTGAAAGTTTCAGCTAACACTTCGTAAGGAGTGCCCTTGATAGCGATTTTTGCAAGGGTATTTTTGGTAACCATGTAGTCACCACCATCTTTTTGAAGTTCACGTCTAAGTTTTGTGATTTCTTCAACAGTAAGTCCCTTGTATTCGGTAACAATTGCAACTTGCGCTTTATCAATTTTTTCTTTGATAAGAGCTATCTTATCATTTTTGAAAGCTTTTGTTGACATTTTTTGCTCCTTTGTTTACAAATACTCTTTTTATTTATTTACATAAACTACTTAGAGTTTTTATTTATTTTCGACCTGTTTTTATACTAAAAAAGATTTTGCAATCTTTCTTTAATCGCAAAATCCAATATACTTAAGCTATTTATATTCTATAAGTTTTGTACCTTTTGAGCGAATAATCTTGACGAACCGTCCGTTTACCGTCTCTATCGGCACCCTTGGATAACCTAGGCTAGCCTGTTTCCAGATTAAATCCTAACAATAGGATACTAACTGTCTGCGATTATATTCTTAATTTAACAAAAGCAAAATATGCTGTCAAGTAGAATGTAAAGTTATTTAAACCTTTTTGCATAAATAACTGTCCAAGCTCCGCCTCTTGTAACTTTGAATTCTTTAAAATCAGTATTCATTCTTTTAATCATTGAATTTTTTACATTAGAGAATGTTACAAACATCTCCGGAAGCATAGGGTTGTCCTTATTTTCCTGCAAATATTTTTCATCAAAAAAGCTTACGCTATCCAAAAATACGACTGAAACAGTTTCTCCTACCGGAATTTCTGACAGAATTTGCGCAGGATTAGACATATACAAAACTCGATTACTCTTGCTTATATAGTACAATTTTTTGTTATCAAAATTGGTGTATCTAGAAAATCTGTCCGGCTCGTAATATGTAAAAATAATATTTTGAGGGTTCTGATAATTTAATATATCACCGACTATTTTATGCCCTTCTGTGCGTTTTAGTTTTGTTACATAAAATGGCGTAAAATATGAACTCAAATGAAACAACACAAAAATAGCGAATAAAATAAGCCCTTGTTGTTTTAATCTTGCCAAACCTCTTGCTACAAACAATATTAAAATAGGAAGGATTTCTATTGAATATTTTGTTATAAATACTAATTTACCGGAAATAGCTAGTGATGACATAATAAGAATCACACCCAGCACAATGAATGACAAACCTTTTTTTGTCCCCTTTATCATCGCAAAAAGAGCGATTAGTGTTGGAATCGTTTGCCACAAAGCAATTGATTTATTGTAAAAAAATACAGTTGGCGCATTCACATTGTTCGTTAAAATAGGAGAAAAGAAATCACTAAACAGAAACAATATATTTGTATAACTAAAGTGTCCCCACCATTGAGAAACAGGTATCATTCTTAAAACATTTGTAGAGATTATAAGAGATAATACAACCGCTGCTGCAATAGAATAGATATAAACAGATTTTCTTTTCCTCTTATAAGCAATATAGAAGAAAGTTAGCGCAACATAAATAATTCCAATCACGTGTGTTAGCAGGATTAGAACGCTTGATACAATAAATAGTGTTAAATTTTTCTTATCATTATATTTTATATACCTAATCAGGTACAAGAGCGATAACACAGAAAACAGAAATAGAATTGAATAAAATCTTACTTCTTGCGCATAATATACAAGAAAAGAGAGTATTGATGTTATAGTTGCAGCATAATATCCGGCTCTTTTAGAAACTTCTTTTCCAACAAGATACATTATCGGAATTGCAAGCAAAGCCGGAATAACAGAAGTCAAACGCAATATAGTATCAGAAGATCCTGCAAAAGGTTTTAGGTACAAGTAATACAAAGGCATGTGGCATTGTTTTAGAATTTCTTGCCAAAATCCGTTAAAAAATGGAGTAGATGCAACATGCCAACTTACATATTCATCATTCCAAAGCCCTTCCGGCTTAATTATATTTGTAAGCCTTAGAACAAGCCCCAAAAGCATTATATAAAGCACTCAAATCTCCCCATTTATTCTTTACACAAATACCAAATTTATATATAATATTTTACATGACAAAACTTATTATTCAAATACCTTGTTATAACGAAGAAGAAACATTATTAACGACACTTAATGATTTGCCCAAAACAATTGCCGGCATTGATGAAATAGAAGTTCTTGTAATAAATGACGGCTCTAGTGACAATTCCGCCGAAATTGCGAGAAATTGGGGAGCGAAAGTTCTTGATATAAAACCAAACAAAGGGCTTGCTAATGCTTTCAGAAGCGGGCTTGGAGAAGCATTAAGAAGAAAAGCCGATATAATAGTAAATACCGACGCAGACAACCAATATTGCGCATCCGATATAGAAAAGCTTGTTGTACCAATTCTTGCTGGTGAAGCCGATATTGTAATCGGTGCAAGAGATATTGGAACAATAAAAGAATTCTCTCTTTTCAAAAAAGTTTGCCAAAAATTTGGCTCCGCAGTATTACGACTACTATCTTCTACTAACGTTAAAGATGCTCCTAGTGGTTTTAGAGCGTTTTCTAAACATGCAGCTATCAGATTAAATATATTTGATAACTATACATACACTATGGAAACTTTACTTCAAGCAAACGCAAAAGATTTAAAAGTTGTATCTGTGCCAATTAAAGTTAACAAAAAATTGCGCGATTCTAAATTAGTCAAAAATATCTTTGATTATATGTTCAAATCAATGAAAACCATAATTCGAATGTTTATAGTTTATCGTCCGTTTAGATTTTTTATTACAATAGCCGGACTTATTGGCGCTATTGGACTAATTACCGTTGCTAGATACTTGTACTATTTTGTTCAAGGCAGCGGTAACGGACATATTCAATCTTTAATCTTCGCTGCAATATGTCTGATATCTTCTGTCCAACTTGGCGTTATTGCCGTAATTGGAGATTTACTCTCTATAAATCGCAAACTTATGGAAGATGTCCAAACTCGCCTTAAAGAACTTGAGCTTAGATTATAATTTTTGCAAAAAAAAACTTCTCTGGAATGAGAAGCTAGGAAAATTAGTTAGGAAGGGATTTAGGGGATTAAATCTTATTTACATCTTACATATATATAAAGTATATTCAAAGTAATCAATTTCAGCTTTTATATATTTTGTTACAAATGTTTACAAATCAGTTTATCTAAATTTTTCGGGCTTCAACGCTAACTCTGTCTTGGATTGTTCTGGCGAGCATAACATTGCAGTGATATCAAAAGTTGATGTTATAAGTCATCCTCTACCTCACCCTAGCCCTGTCTTGGATGGGTATTAATCAATATAAATATTATCTATTATATTTCATGCCAAATTGTAAACTTTTGTAAAACTTTCACTCCAAATCCTAAAGTTTTTCAAAAAAATGCCGTAAATAATAATAAAACAATAAAATATTGGAGGAATTATGGCAATTCAAGATTCATTTAGCCTTAGCAATGCGGTAAACTCACAATCATACGCTTATAAATGTTGGTATAACTACAATTATGGCAACAATACAATGGGGATTTCGGCTAAAGATATGGGCGAAATCACTCAAACTTGGAACAGCCAATTAAGCAACTGGCGAGCAACCGCACTGGATGACGAAAACGCTTATGAAATTGAAGACGATGATTTCTCTACGGCCAAGATGAACGGCAAAAACCAAGCAAAAGAAGCAACGGGCTATGATGGAGATAAAAGTTATGGTAGCGTCGTAAATGCAGGATTATCTATCGCCGGAGCAACAACTGGGAAAGTCGTAGGAAATGTTGCAGCAAAAACGCTCAATAATGCAGGTGCTTGCGTAAAAAAAGGAGCTGTTTTAGAAGTTGGAAAAGAAGGGGCTAAAAAAGATGTAAAACTCAGTGATATAGCAACTGTTGTCATGGCTGCAGCAGTAGCTGCAAAGTATTGGGTTGCCAAACCTAATAAAGATAGCAAAGAAGCCTGTGATGCTTTGCAAGATGAAATGAACAATGCAACGGCAGCTTTAGGTGACTCTCAAAATGAAATGAGCGACATGAGAGATGAAATAGAAACTCTTTCTGATGATGCTCAAATGGCAAACGAAGATGCTAATGGTGAAATTGAAGATAAAAAATCTGAATATGATTTTTATAAAGCCAGTTATGATGCTCTAATGGAGAAAGTTAACAGCGGTGAACAATTAACAGATGATGAAAAAGAATTGTTGAAAGAACTTGTACCAATTATGCAGCAACTTGGTGTTGACATTACTGATACCCAAGAAGAAACAACAGATACTGTGGGTGAAATTTATGAAGAAATGGGAACTTATCAAGAAGGATACGACAATGCTGCTGAAACAGTTGCAGAAGTACAAGGTCTAACAGACTATGCTGAAGGATTTGACTCTAACACAAGAACTATGTGTTATGTTGAAGCAGGCAGTCAAACTGTCAATGCTGGAAGTGCGACTTTGGCTGCAACAAAATTAGCAGGAAAAGCGTTTGTTGGTTGGGCATTTGCCGCAATAGGATACGCAGCAGCAGCATCTAGCGGCATCGCTACTGCTCAACAGATGAGTTGGGCAGGTGATGTCGGCACAGAAATCGGTATGAGAAAAGATACACAAGATTTGAACGCAGCCACAAATGATATTTATGCAGAATCAATTGATGTTTATGATGGACAAATGGGCGTTGTAAACGATTTGGAAATTGAAATGCCTGATGATTTGGCAGATCCGGAAGCCGTAGCAGAAAGTTTGAACGAAGAAACAGCCGGAGTTCTTGGTGGTGATGGCGCATCTTCTAACACAGGTTTAGGAGTTTCTACTCAAGCAGCCGGAGCAACCGGCGAAAGTAAATCTGCTACAAACACCGCCGGAGCACAAGACGATAAAGACAAAGATAAAAAAGTAGTATAACTCCACCTCCCTAGTTAGGGAGGTCGCAGCACACATCAATATTTCAAACATCTTTTCTTTCTGACCAAACTTTAACAAAGTACTCTATACTTCTATCATGTTTTAGTTCAGCACTCTTTGGGAAAAAGCATCCGGGGATTTGACCGGCTTCTCTATGATGTCTTACACACTCGCAACAGATTCCTCTATTTTTGCACTTTGTAGCAGAACAAGTACATTCCTGCAAATTGTCTTCTCTTTTACATTCCATAAACTCTATTCCTCTAATTCTTCAAATGTCCTTTTGAGAATTCACAACCACAATAATTCTGGCGATAAATTCCCAATTCTTTTGACAACTTATTTGTCTTCAAAAACCCATCTTTTTTCTTAAAATCAATAGCAACAAATTCCAAGCCATCTGCAACATTCTGCGCAATTTGACTTATGCGAGTAAAATTTTTATGCGGACTTATAACAAGTGATGTCGTAAATTTACTTATACCAAGCTCTTTTGCTTTCTCTACAGTCTGTTTCAACCGTAATTTTATACATTCATCACAACGAGAACCGCGTTCCGGTTCGTTTTCTAACCCTTTTGCAACTGACAAAAAATCCTTATGCTCATAAGGTTCTACAATCAAATCAACCCAATGATACATGCAAACTATTTTTTGAGCCTCCAATCTGCGCTCATACTCATCTTCTGTGTCCAAATTTGGATTACAGAAATAAACAACAGGAGAATATCCCATTTCTCGCAAAAGCGCAATGGGATATCCTGAACAAATTCCACAGCAAGCATGGATTAAAATTTTATCTTTTTTTTGCTCCATGTTCTATCAATATATCCTTCAACTCATAATAAGGCTTCACACCAACATACTCTTCGCCGTTCACAAACATTGTCGGAGTTGCATCCAGCCCCATTTCATTAGCTTTAGAAACTTCGTCTTCAATCTCTTTATATGTGCTTTCTGCTTCCATATCTTTCAAGAACTTAGCTTTGTCCATCCCAAGCTCTTCCACAAGTTTAAGCATATCTTCTTCTTTTTGAGGTTGGTTCTCATATAACAAAGAACTCATACCCCAATATTTTCCTTGCTTTCTGGAAGCTATTGCAGCTCTTGACATATAGCAAGCCCCCGGATGCATGTTTATATTGATGTAAGGATTGCATTCTTTATCAAACGGCAAATTGTGGTGAACGATTTTTACATTTGACAATTCCTTAACTGCTTGATGTAACATTATATTATGAATATAGCAAAGTGGGCAAACATAGTCAGAATATAGTTCTATAACAACAGTTCCGTTAGTATCACCCAACTCATTACCTGTTACACGATACGGATTATAAGTTATTTTTCGATATTTCATAATAGATTTATGCTTTTTAATATGTGGCACAAAATTATCCGTTATTCCGCTATAGCACAAGAAAGATGTTGCCATAATAAGCAATACAACAAAAGTCTTTGGATAAGATTTTACACCGGCTATAAAATCTACAAACGTATCTTTCATAGCTTGAACAAATTGTTTTGGTTTTGCACCAAATGCAGTCAGTGCAATTGCTAAATCTATAAAATACGTAATCAAGCAAAGGATACAGAGTTTATTAATTTTGAACAAACTCATTCCTGCCAAAACCATAGACACAACAAATGCAACTGTTCCTAAAAATGCAATATAAGACATTGGATTTTTGAACACTTTTAGGAACCCGAAGATTTTAACATTTTTCAATTTATCGACAAATATCAAAAACAAAACTGTCACATAGAAAAACAATCCCCAATAAGCAAGAGGGATTCCCCAAAATTGAGCCAATATAGAACGTGCAGCACCGTCACAATCGATAAAATCATTTATTGAACAAAAGCTTGAAAGTGCATATTGTTGAAAATTAGCTACATAATAAATACATGCCAATTTTATCGTAATTATTATCCCTACAAGAGAAAGTATCTGTATTCCAAGTTTTTTCTTATAAATAGCCATAAAACTCTACTCCAATCCAGTCTACATGTCTAATTCTAATATATAATAATCTTTTTTCAATAATATTTATAGCTAGCTGTACTAGTAAAAAAAGACTAGTACAACTAACTGATTCCACAACTTTAAAAAATTTTTGTTAAGATTTATTACAAAATCATACATTCTAATGATTTTATTTAAAAAATATACTGCTAATATATATCTATACTCCTTAAAAAACGACGATACACATATCCCTAATCAACAGCTATGCACGA
>CABQIM010000021.1 GCA_902464375.1 uncultured bacterium
AAAATAAATAGTTTTATTTATAAAATAACAAAAGGCGGAGCCTGCGGCTCCGCCTTTTGATTTTATATTCCTTTAATAACCTAACCCAACTTTTCAATCAAACTTGCATGTTTAGAAGCAAATTCTTTACCACGAGCGATAATTGCAGCTTTAAGAAGAGCCTGTAAATCAATCGGTGTAAGTTCTTGATAGTTATTAGGTAATCTAAGTGACCAGTTTTGGTCGCCTGATGTTCCAGGTCTATTATATACATCATTGATTTGGAAGAAATCTGTAAAGAAAATTTGAACATTTCTAGCTTTTGAAGCGAAGATTTCAGTCAATTTCACAAATTTCAAATAATCTTTATCTTGAGTTAATCTAACGATGATATCATCTTTGTTGTCAGCTTCCGCAAATAAATCTTCTACAAGATTTTTTGCATGCAAATAACCTTCGTGAGTATTAATCATGCTTTCTGCCCACATAGAGATAGGAAGGTTATCGTGAGTACCAACCATGTTCCAAACGTGTTCAGTGATGTTTTTACATCTATAAGGATGTTCAGGTTTTTCCGGAACAACAAACTGAGTTAATCTCATACCTTGAAGTTCGTATTTTTTCATAACCGCATCAACAGGATTTGTAAGAGTACCCAAATCTTCACAAACGATTGCGTTTTTATCCATACCGCATTCTTTTGCAGCTGCGATAACGATTTTTTCAATTAATCTGCCGTAAAGCTTAATTTGTTCTTCTGATAAAGTTTTAACTCTTTTTTCTTTATCAGATTCCAAAGTCCAATCCAAATCTTCATTACGAGCAATTGCGTATCTTGAAAGTTCCGGATGTTCCGGAGATGAATATAATCTACCTGCACCTTGTTCCGGCATTGGTTTCTTTCCTGCCTTATAAACCCAAGGGTCGATTAAACCTACGATATGGTCGATTCTTACACCACCAGGGTTTTCCTTAAACATCTTTTTGTAAAGGTTTTTCATCAAAATACCACCTTCACCCAAAGAACCGTCAGCATTAAACATTTTGTCAGGATCCATTACAGGGAAGCCCCAAGCCTGACCATCTTTTGAAAAATAATCAGGTGGACAGCCAAGATACCAGCCATCTAAGAATAATGATTGATAAGCCCAAGCATCTCTATCAGAGAACGCAACTTGACGGTCAGCAATCATTTTGATACCTTTTGACAAAGCGAATTTCTTTGTTTCTTCATTCTGTTGTTCTAAAACAAATTGGCAGAACTTGTAGAATTCGATTTCATCTTCGTAATTTTTCTTGATTTCATCAATTCTTGCTGCGTAAGCTTTCTTTTCTTCTTCTGATTTTGGATTCATTAACTTTTTGTCTGTTTCATTTTTCCAACTGTACCAGAAATCGCTTCCGTTTTCGATTGAAAGAGCTTCATATAAAGAGTCATTATCCAGCCATAAAGCATTATCTTTCTTAAATTTTTCAAATTCTTTTTTAAGTGGAGAACCGAACAATCCGCCGTGGATTTCTTTAAAGTTTTTCCAAGCTTCTTTTAAAGCTTCAATTTGAGCTTTTTGAATGTAATCATAAGCCGTTCTACCTTGATTTTGTCTTGGATTATTTGCAACAACTTTTTCAAAAGTTTCTTGAGATAAAATATTATCCCATTTCTTTTCAGTCAATTGTTTTAAATCAATGAACAATGGGTTTCCGGAAAAAATTGTACCAGTGTAAGGTGAAGCATCATCGCTTTTTGTTCTTCCAGCAGGTCCAAGTTGTAGTGCGTTAAAAATTCCACTAGCATAATCAATTAATTCGTGGCCGGCATCAGAATTGAATGTTCCAAATCCTGTGTCTTCGCCTTGCTTAGAAGGGAAGCTGCTGCCGTGAATAATTAATGCTAAATTATCTTTGCCTAATACTTTTAAAGCTTCTGATACAAGTTTAGTATCAATTTTGTTTGATGTTAAACAGACCATAAAAATTTACTCCTTATTTTCTCTTCGATATTAAGTTTATCATCCATAAAAACTTATTTCAAGCTTATGTAAATAAGGTTAGAAGGGAAATTAGGTTAAATTAGTTTATAGGATGAGGTAATCCAAGTCCAAGTTTTCTACAAATTTTACACTGTTTTAAATATATCTCTAAACTTTCTTTATCATTTATGCTGAAATCTGGAGCAGGTCTCATATGTGGACGCCTAGATTCTTTTGTAACTTCTTTTTGCTCAGATTCAAGAGTCGCTTTAACATTTTTTAGCTCTTTCTTTACATTACCAATAATTGCACTATTTGATTTTTTACTTCTTGATTGAAAATTTGTTTGTATAGAATTCTGCATATTAGCATAAAAATTAACTCCAGATACTTGCATTTTAATCCTTTCTATAATTTGAGTTTGAAATAAGTTAATCTATGCGTGCTATAAAATTTGTAAAAAAATTTTTTGCCTAAAACTTAATAATTCGTTACGAATAGCCAGGGGCTCAAATTGTATTTTGTAAAAATTATATTTATTACAAATAACAAACATTTGATAAACCATGTATTTTCTTCTATAATTTGGATATGAGAAGATTTTTTATTACGGCTTTATTATTAATGTTAGCGGCTCCGGTGTTTGCTGATAATGATTTATCTAAGCAAGCTACTGCTTTTTATAGTGACAACAATTACCAAAAGACGATGGATTTGATTCTTCAAATTGATGAAAACGAGCGTACTGCGCAAGATTGGTTAATTTTAGGTAATGTTCTGGAAGATAAAGGCGAGAAAGAAAATGCTATATTTATGTATCAAAAAGCAATTTCTGTAAACCATAAATACTATAAAGCGTATTATAATCTTGCCAACCATTATGCGCAAAACAATCAGTTCAATATGGCGATAGACAATTATAAAAAAGCAGCTTCTTTAAGTAAAGAAAATCCATTCATTTTTTACAACATGGCTTGTACGTATATAAAAATGGGAAATCTAAACAAAGCAAAAACAAATCTGAATAAAGCTATTATGTTCAAATCAGATGTTCCGGATTTCCACTATAATTTGGCATATGTGTATAAACAATTGAACAAGCCAAAATTAGCACAAACTTATCTTGATAATTACAACAAACTTATGGAAAGATAAGCTACTACGCTATATCATCCAGCTCGTTTGCCAATTGTAATTGTGTATCTAAAATTACATCCACTATTGTTCCGACTGCGGATACTTCCCTGCCTTTGTCAAAATTTGCCGAACAATAATCTTTAGCAATTTCTAACAAGTCAATGCTGCGTGAAACTTTTTCCTCAAGTAATGATATTTTTTCTAATATATTTTCCATAAAAAAATGATACAAGAAATCTACTTCCTTGTCAATATGTTTAAGAAAATATATTAAAATATCTATTAGTGTAAAATATTTGTAATTCCGGTTGTAATCAAGGCTACATTGTATTTGTCGACTGCATCAATTACTTCTTTGGAGGCAGATGGTACAATAATTAAACCAATTCTATTTTGTACGGCTGCGTTAATATCATGCACTGTCAAAGGCATATCAGACGCCATTACGGATTCTTTTGCCATTTCACAAGAATAATTGAGCGCATATTCAACAAAAGAACCTTGCAGACCTTGAGAGATTGCAGAAGTTTTTAAATCTTTTGCAATTACAATTGCTTGTGATTTAGCGTGTTTTGCAATCTTCCACGCAAAAACAGCATCCTCAATTTGTTCTACGGTTGGCTTAACTTTTGATATAACTTTAAATGTATCTTTATCCAATTCGCTCAAATTTGGAGTTTGAACCAATGTGCCCAAAGGTGTTGTATGAACTACATTTGATAAGTATTTTTTGTATTCCTTTAGCGGAGTATTGATTGTTACATAACCAATATCATGTGTTTTCATAAATTCAATTGCATTTTTTGTGAATTTTGGAGCAACAATTATGTTAGAATTTTTTAGCATTTTAACAACATCGCTATCAACTTCTGCAGACACAATTACATTAGAGTTCAAAAAGTCTATAGGGTTGCCATCTATTGCGCTCAAAATAGCTTCTTCCAATGATTTGCCTAATGCTACAGCGCAAATTCCCGTATTTGATGTTGTGACGACAGCATTAACGTCAAAAAATTCACTTATAACATTAAGTCCTCTTTCTATACTCATAATATCAAGAAAAGATAGCGGTTTGCTTGACGAATAATCAATCATCTTTTCATTTTTTTCAATACTTGCTGTTTGGTGACTGTTTGCACCGATTGTAATTTCAAATTCTTCTATGTTCATGTGTAGTCCTTTGTTTTTCTATTAATTAGTCCCCACCCAGAATTTCTAAGTCTCGAGCTGCAAGCTTTCTACTTGAAATTCTTCCCTCCCCTATAAAGGGAGGGGATGCGTTACTGTCCAACCGGAGCAGATGTAACCGGAATTGGTGCGAATTGCGGTTGCGGAACTTCAGTTCTTTCAGACTTAACTTCTACAGTCGGAACTTCTTTTTTCTTTATAGGAGTTAAAGTCTGTTGTAGCACTTCTGCCGGTTTTACCGGAGTTGGCTTAGGTGCTGTTGTTTCTTCCGGTTTGTTTTCTTTGTCTTTGTTTTTATCTAATGCTTTTTTAGCTTCACTTTGAGGAATTATTGAAATCCCAGGGGCTTTGAACGGATTAAGAATAACTTCCGGATATTCAAAATCAGCATTGCCGTATGGAGCTGTCGCAACTGTCATTACATCTTTCCAGATTAATGCAGGAACTGTACCACCGGTGATACCGCCCATCTGAGAGTTATCATCATTACCAACCCAAACGCCGGTTACTACATCAGGAGTAAAGCCAATAAAATACGCATCTTTACTATCATCGGTTGTACCGGTTTTGCCGGCTGCAGGTTTACCAATATTAGCAGCACGACCAGTACCGTTTGTGATAACTGTTTTCATAATGGCTGTCATTGTAGCTGCTGTGTTCAAGTTCAAAACTTTGCTAGAACGTGCTTTTTTTGCTTCATAAAGAACTGTTCCTCTTGAAGATTCAATTCTTTCAATTGCGAATGGTTCAACTTTAAAACCACCATTTGCAAATACGCCATAAGCTCTTGTCATTTCAAATAATTTTACGCTGTTTGAACCAAGAGAAATTGTGTAATCGTAAGGAATTGGAGTTGTAATTCCCATTACTCTTGCAAGCTGAATTACGGCTCTAACACCAACGGCTTCCATTAATCTTGCTGTACAAACGTTTGAAGATACCATCAATGCAGTGTATAGAGGAATTGAACCACGATATTTATTACCATAGTTTTTAGGTGTCCAATCACCGGCTCTGAATGGCAAGTCATCAATCATATCATTAGGAGAGTATCCTTTTTCGATTGCTGCTGTATAAATGAATGGTTTGAATGCAGAACCTGATGGTCTTGCTGATTGTGTAACTCTATCATACTGGCTCTTTGTATAATCTTTACCGCCGGCATAAACTAGAATTCTACCGTCAATAGGGCTGAAAGAAAATACGGCAGCCTGATTCTTATCTCTTGTTAAACCCCAAGCTGCAAGGTTTTTCAAGATTGCTTCGTTTGCTTTTACTTGAGCTTTGTAATCTAATGTTGTGATTACTTTATAACCGCCATTAACAATTTCGTCTTCTGTAAAACCTAACTTGTACATTTCTTTCATAACGTAATCGCAGAAGTATGGAGCTTTGTTTGTCGCATACATTGTAGGCATATTAGATAATATAATTTCGCTTGCTTTTGCTTTTTCGTAAGTTTCTTTGTCGATGTATTTCATCTTATACATTCTTAGAAGAACTTGGTTTCTACGTTTCATTGCAAGCTTTTTATTGTTATAGGGTGAATATACAGAAGGTGCTTGTGGAAGACCTGCTATCAATGCCATTTCCGGAAGAGTTAATTGATT
Organism: uncultured bacterium; assembly: GCA_902464375.1. Lineage (GTDB taxonomy): Bacteria > Cyanobacteriota > Vampirovibrionia > Gastranaerophilales > Gastranaerophilaceae > CAG-196. The sequence goes on from CABQIM010000021.1 coordinate 5,885, forward strand.
TAAACTCTTGTTGAAATAGATTCTTGCTGCTCCCTTAACACCATATGCACCTGAACCTAAGTAGACGTTGTTCAAATACATTTCTAAGATTTCATCTTTATCGATTGTTTTTTCAATCTGTGCCGCAACTTGTAATTCTTTTATTTTTCTTGTGAAAGTTTTTTCGTTAGACAAGAATAATATTCTTGATAATTGTTGAGTAATTGTACTTGCGCCTTGAACCACATGACCGGCTAACAAGTTGGCAACCATAGAACGACCTAGACCAACCAAGTCATACCCTGGGTGCTTGTAGAAATTCTTATCTTCTGTTGCAATTAAAGCTTTTACTAATGTATCCGGAACTTCTTTTAGTGATACGTTTGAATAAGTATATGCAGCAAAAGTTTTTATAACTTCGCCATCACCTGCACAAAATGTCGTAACAATATTTGGCTTAAGTTTGTTTAAATTTTTGATTGGCGGCAATGACATTAAATAAAGTTTTAATGCAATCATGCCTGCTAACGCTACACCTAGTGCAAAAACAACAAGAACAGTTATGAATCTGAGCATTGGGTTATCTATCATAACTCTTTTGGAAGAATAACTGTTTCTTTTTCTGTTTTTTGGAATATTATAATTTCCCATCTATACAATCCTTTATTGATATTATCTCTCAATCCTAGTACTATTATTCTATCAGATAAATACATTTAAGTAGTTTTTTGCAACGGAATGTTAAGTTTTTTGACAATAAAATATACAAAAGGATTCAGCCATGTCACTATTTAGTTTTCTAACTGTTCTTAAAAATGAATTTTTATCATATTTTGTTCCGGAAAAAATGGAATACAAGATTACAGGGAAATGCCTTAAATGCGGCAAATGTTGCCGTTATATGTACAGTTTTGATACTTATACAACAACTGATTTTAAGATTATGCAATTCCTTTTCCCTGCGTACAAAAGATTTTATATCCGAGGAAAAGATGAAGAAGGTAATTTAATTTTTGCTTGCAAATATGTTACAGACGAAGGCTTATGTTCTGTTTATAACAAGCGCTTAAAAATGTGCCGTAATTATCCTGCTAAAAAAATATCTTATCCTGGGAAATTACACAAAGGATGCGGTTATCAAGTCGAAGATAAGAGTTTTAAAACATATTTAGATAAATAATAGAAAATTTTACTTGACAGATTTCAAAACATACTATATAGTGTAAAAGTTACAATTAATTCATTGGAGAAAAATTTGTTCAATCTAAATTCCAAATCTATGTGTATCAAGAATTGCCGAATTAACAATTCGGTGGTCATCTTGCGCAGTATTTTTGTGGATTTATGATTTTTAAGAACTAGTATATAGGTTTAAATAACGGTTTGTAAATCCACACGAAGGAAGTTGCAAGCCGTTATTTTCGTTAGAGCAAAGGAGAACAGCATGAGAATTAGCCCAATAGTAGCAACAAACACTTATCAAGCCAAAGTATTACACAGCCAAAACAAGAAAAATCAGGGATTATCAAATTATAATACCGGTGTTGATTTGAATATGTTAAATCCGAATTATAATCAAGTGAATGTTAACTTTAAGGCGGCTATTAATAATGCTGCAACTCTTGATATGGTCAAAAAAATTCCACTGGAAGATAGATTAGCTTCACTATTTAAAAAATTTCAATTAGGTGAACTTATTCTTGTTGGCAAAGATTTGCAAGAATGTGCAAAGAAAATGTATAAAAATAGTGACTTGACTCAATATGCTATCAAAAAGAGTTATTTTGTTGCAGATGATAACTTGAACGGCAATCTTGCTTTTGTAAAAAATGCAATTGGTGATAGAGAAGTAATAAACCTTAATGATGAGGAATTGAAGCTTGTTTCTGATGACAAGACTTATCCGTTGAAATCAGGTGAAAGTTTCTATGTCGTTAAAGATGATATTTTAAATGTAAATGGAAGTTCCTTGAAAATAAAAGACGAACCCAAAGCAGATATTGGTAAATTCCAAAAAGTTTTTGCTAAGACTTTTGATAATCAAAAAGATGTAAAGCAAGAAGTTGATAAGATTAATAAGAAAACACTTTCTAAGTTGTTTAAATCTCAACATAAAGGTAGTTCCGCAGTGACTTTTGCAGAAGTTGGCGGTTTGAATGAATTAAAAGATGCGCTGAAAAAAGAGATTATATATCCGATAAGATATCCTCAAGCTTATGAAAATATTGAATTAAATCATGGTTTTATTCTTCATGGTGCTCCAGGGACAGGAAAAACACACATTGCAAGAGCTTTAGCGAATGAAGCCGGTGCAAACTTTATAGGACTCAATGGTTTGGAATTGGAATCAAAATGGGCTGGTGAAGCAGAAGAAAATTGGAGAAATTTATTTAGCCAAGCAAAAGAAAATCAGCCTACGATTATTTTTCTTGATGAATTTGATTCTGTTGGTCGAAAAAGAGAAGGATGTATTGACGAAAACGGAAATAAAATCGTAAACCAAATCCTTACTCTTATGTCAGATATTGATAGTGAAAATGATGATATTTTTGTAATTGCTGCTACAAATAATTTTAAAGCTCTTGATGCTGCAATCACTCGTTCCGGACGTTTTGGAAAACACTACGAAGTAACACCGCCGGATTTTGATGCGCTAAAAGAAATCTATAAAATTAATACCAAAAATAAACCGGTAGATGAAAATGTTAAAGTCGATGATATGTTAAAGAAACTTGAAAAACAAAAAGCAACCGGTGCTGATATCAGGCAAATAGTAAATGATGCGCATCATAACGGATATGTGCGTGCCGGTATTTTTGAAAAAATGGATAACAAAACTTTCAAAAATTCAGATATGGATGATTTTCAAATTATTCAAGAAGACTTTGATAAGGCTCTCAATGACTTCTTTTCTGACAAAAAATCTATGGGTAGAAATCCAATCGGATTTGCAAAATAAAAATAAACAAGACCTCTTTCAAAGAGGTCTTGTTGTATAATTTTAAGCGCAGAATAAACTCCCGGAAATGGATTCGAACCACTGTTGGAAGAGCCAGAATCTTCAGTCCTGCCACTAGACGATCCGGGAATATTATTCACCGAATCTTATTACCAAAGTTGCCAAAACTTTTTACCTAAATTACCGTCATCTACATTAAGCGGATCTGCAGGTTTTTTGTTTGTTGTTGTGTCAACATTTGTGCCACCTTGTGTATATGGGTTAGAAGCATCCATTGCACCTTTTTCTGAAGAATAAGTGCTCTTTGTTCTGTTAACACCTGCGTATACACCATTTTCTTTTTTCTCAAGACTCTTGATGTTTGTAACTTCGTAATAATCTACATTATTTCTGCCATATGTTGTATTAGGCAATATATCAACTTGTTTAGGGTTGTCATAGTCATCTAATTTCTGAAGAGTTTTTGCTCCATTATCTTTTCCCAGAAAATGCATTCTGCCTAATTCATCAGTATAAACAGTCGTGTTAGCATAAGCTTGAAGTCCACAACCCATAACAGCTATTAAGCCTAATGAAATTAAAAATTTTTTCTGCATAACGTCGTTCTCCATAAGTTTTTTGTACCCACATTATAATACAAATAGCTTAAAAAGAACAAGCCCATGGTTTAAAATCTTAATATATAATTAACATACAGCTGTTTTATTTAACTTTGATTTCTGTTGTAATATCTTTGCCGCCATAGAGTAAGACACTTTTTGCAAAAACATAGTCATAATTTTCTGCTTGCGCCTTTTTTGCAATCTCTTCTTTAATATTTTTTTCGATGTTGCTTAAACGAGAATTGTAATCATTTTCAAGAGCAGTTTTCTTGGTATTAAATTCCTTGGTATATTTTTCTTCTAGCTGTAAGATTTTAGCACTGTCTGTTTCATTAGAAATTTCTCCGCGAGCATTTACAATAATTTTGTTTAACTCTTCCATCTTTTTTGCGTGTTCTTGTTTTAGTTGTTTAACTTGATTAGAACCACTCACAATTTTTTGCAAATCAACAACTGCAATGTTATCTTCTGCTTGTACACAATTCATTGTCATAAAAACTCCTATCGCCAATACTAGTAAACTTTTTTTCATAATTTTTCCTCCGGATTTACTCAAATCATTTTCCTGTATTTTTTCAAAAAAAACATTAGCCAATTAGAGAAAAAAATAATTGAAATCATTATTACTTTAAACTAGAATGTAACTATGTCCAGATTATTTTTCATCATAGCTTTAATAGTTTTAAGTTTTACACCTGTAATCGCAGAAGAACAGGTGAAAGAAACCTATAAACTTCAAGGGCAGGTTGAGTATGATGACAATCCGGTCGAAACAATTTATCTTGATGAAAATATTGATAAGCCTAAGGTTAATATACCTCAGCGCTCGGTTACAATTCCGATAAGAGTTCTCAATATTACATCAAATACAAACACGCCCAGGAGTGCCCTTGCAAGGGCGACCATAGCAAGAAATAACTTGAAGGATATTCTTCCTTTGAGCGGTTCTTTGTCGGAATCAGCTCATGGTGTTACATATGGCACGCTTTGGGGCGAAGAAGTTACATCTCTGTCACAATTGGAGTCAACTACCGGAATATTTTTGAGATATGATTCTCCAAAATATTTTTCTTTTGGTACCACATTTAAACAGTCTGCAAATCAGGATATCGGAACTCAATATGGAACAGTGCATGTAACTCCGGAATGGCATATAACGGATAAATTAACTTTGAAAAATACGTTTACGAATTATGTAAACGCACCTAAAAATAAGAACGAAGTAACGCTTGTTTACAAACCTGCATTAAAAAAATATGCGGAATCTTTGAAATTTGAACTTGGTGTAGCAGAGTCTTATTATTCAAACGGAAGTAGAAGCTCTGCTGTGAGTTTTTCTACCGGTTTTAAGTTGTAATTAATGGAAAAATTTTATATAATTGACTTATGATTAGATACAAGCAACAGGAAAGAAAAAGACCTGCAAGGGTTATTAATAAAAAAAGCCAAAATAGGCAGGGAGAAAAGAAACTTCCTAAATCTAATGCTGCTAGCGGTTTTTATTACTCTTTTTTGACTGTAATTTTGTTGTTGTGTCTTATTCAAATAACAATTAGTGCAGTTTTGAATGTATCAAAAATCATATCTTATAATGCAAAAATTATTCAGATAACAAAAAGCAGAAATGCTGCAAAAGCACTTAATGAACAGCTTCAGGATAATATCAAAAACTTTTCAAATGTTACCGGCTTAGAAGCGATTGCAAGAAATAATTTAAAAATGTCCGGAGAAGATGAAGTTCTTGTTATTATTAATGCTAATAAACCAGATGATGAAGCTGAAGAAAAAGATAATATTGGAAAGTTAATCAAACTAAAAAAACATGATTAAAAATTTATTACAAGAGGGGTTCGCTCTAAAAAATAGAGGGCACTACAAACACGCAATAGAAGTTTTTTATAAAGCGCTTGAGCTTGATAATACTAGCAGTGAATTGCTGCTTGAGATAGCTGATTTGTATTACAAGATGCAAAATGAAGAAAGAGCGTTAAGTTATATTGAACAAATTTTGGACAAAAATCCCGAACATATAGAAGCACTCAAACTTTTGAAGCAGATTTTTATAAACAAAAATGCACTAGCTGAAGCAGAGCAAACTGCAAAAAACATATATTGCATTTCTCATAATGCGGCAGATTTAGCGGAAATTCTTAATTTACTTAACAAACAGGGTAAATTTGATGAGGTGTTTGAATATCATATTGAAAATCCGACGCCTGCAATTACTTTAGAGTTAGCAAAAGCGTATTATTGCAAAAAAGAATATCAAAAAGCTCAAGAGTTGATTGCAAAAAATGTGGAAGATGGTGTATGTTCTCAAGAATTACTTCTTTTGTTGGGACAAGTTTTGTATGCACAAGGTAAAAAAGATGATTGCATAGAGCTTTTATCACATTTAGATATTGATATAAATAATGCAGAATTGCTTAATTTTTGCGGGCTCATCGAAGATTATCAGGGACATAACAAAAAGGCTTGCAAATATTTGCAAGCAGCAATAAAACTTGAACCTAAGAATGACAAGTATTATTACAATATTGCTAATATTTATTTTAAAGAAGGCGATATAAAGTATGCACGTAAATATTACAACTTGGCGATTTCTCTAAATCCTGATAATCCTAATTATCATTTTGCGTTAGCAAATTTATTTTATACCCAAAAACATTATAAAAGGGCGCTGGAAGAGTTGCCAAATGATTTATTTGAAGCAAATCTTTTGAAGGTAATTATTCTTTATGATACAGGATATCTTGCGTTAGCTAAAAAAGAATTGCAAAATCTATTTGAACAATGTCCGGATAATGATATTTTGAAGGAATATTCAAACCGAATAGACAGCGATTTAGGACTTTAACTAAAATCGAAGGCTTTTATGCAACCTTTAATGTATAACCGAGTTCTTTTAGAACTTTTAAGACGGTATCAAATTGCGGTGTAACTTCACCTTTAAAAATTGCATAAAGATTGCTTCTGGAAATTCCTGTTTTTTTAGATAAATTAGAAATGTTGTCTTTTGCTCGAACAACATATTCCAAAGAACGTACGAAAGCATTTAGATTTCCATCATCAAGATAAGCTTCCAGATTCATTGAAAGCCACTCTTTTATATCATCTTCTGTTTTTAATTCTTGTTCTATGATTTCTGAAATATTAAAATTATTTATGTTTTTCATGTTTTCCTTCTTTCAGGTAAGTTAAAATTTCCATTGCATTGATAATATCTTTGTTCTGTGTCTTTTTATCGCCACCATTTATAAGTAAGATAATTATGTCGTTTTTTATTGTGTAGTATATTCGATAACCAGAGCCGATGTTAAAACGTAGTTCATACAAGATATCATTTAATCTTTTATAATCGCCAAAATTACCGTCTTTTAAACGCTCCAAACGGAGTAATATTCGCTTACGCAAGTGCCGTCAAGTGTTTTTAGCCATTCTAATATTGGCTCTTTTCCGTTGTCATCTACGTAATTTTTAAGTTGATATTCTTTCATAAACACATTGTACTATATTTAGTACAGCAATGCAATAGATAAAAATATTTAACTAAAATATTCTGTCGTCTTGAATTTTTCATAGAACATATTTAATCGTTCTTTGTCGTGCAGATACCAATATCCGATTAGGACTTCAAACGCGGTTGATTGGCGGTATACGTGCTGGATTGAACGTCTTCCGACAGGTATCGGAAGATTTCTTGCGCGTCTTGCCATTTCGTGCTCATCTTCTGTTAAATCATCATCAATAAAATGCAGCATTTCCGCTTGGAAAGTTGCATTAACTCTATCTGTAGTCATTTTGTGGAGCAGCTTTGAGTTAGAAGTTTTGTATATAACATATTCACGAACAAATATTTCCCAGACTGCATCTCCAAGGTGTGCATAATTTCTTAATGCAATAATTTCTTCCATCATAAGTCCTATGTTAGCACAAAAAACGATTTACAAATCAATATTAGATTCTTTTATCGGTGCACCGATTACACGTTCTAACTCAGCGGCATTGATATTATAGTTTAGCAAATTGTTATAATAATCCAATTGTGCATTAAGATAAGTGTTTTCTGAATCTTTAAACTCAATTGCGTCGCCTAAGCCGACTTGATATCTTCTGAATGCAAGATATTGTCTTTCTTGCGCTTGTTGAAGTGCAAGTTTGGAAACATCAAGGCTGTCGTGAGAATTCAAAAGATTTATGTATGCACTTTTTACTTCCAAATACACATTTTGTCTTTCTCTTTCGTAATCAGCTGCCATTTTGGTGTAAGTTGCTTTTGCTTCATCAATCTGTTTTTTAATTAACATCATGTTAAGTGATGAATAATTCAATTGAACTCCAAATTGATAGCCATAATCGCTGTCGATTTGTCTTCCGCCTTGGTCATAACCTGCAAAACCGCTCAAATTTGGTGTGAATGCTCTTTTGGCGCTTCTTACATTAAGTTCTGCCGCATCCATGGATTTTTTTGCAGCAAGAAGTGCCGGTCTTGAACTCTCTGCCGTTCTTAAAAGTTCAGGGAATTCTACTTGATAAACTTTGTTATTTAGTTTGTCCTTCAAAACTACATTTTCTAATTCCGGAATACCAACAGCGTTTGCCAATTCAACCGCTGCAACTTCCATTGTATTTTTTGCTTTAATCAAATTAACTTTTGCATTACCCAAGTTGTATTCTGCTGTGGTAACATCGATTTTAGCCTTTTTGCCGATTTGATAATACGCTTTAGCTTGCTTTAGTTGAAGCTCAAAATCTTTTACCGTTTCTTCATAAACTGATTTTTGAATTTCTGCAAAAACCATATTGTAGTAAGCAACTTTTACGTTATAAATAACTGTTTCAATGCTGGCTTCCGCATCATAACGAGATGCTTCATAATTTCTTTTTGCCATATCAGCAGTTGCTTTTGTTTTTCCAAAATCAAAAAGAAGTAAATTTGCTGATAGAGTAGGAGCATAAAACATATTGTAGCGCTGAGTCATCATTCTACCATACACTCCGCCCATTGTGTTAAGCATATCGTTTCTGGAATAGCTTAATCCAGCTCCAATTGTCGGAAAATAATTTGACCAAGCTTGACCAATTCTGGTTTTATAGATTTCTGAATTACTTATAGCAGAAACAATGGAAGGATGATGAGTGATTGCAAGTTTTATGCAGTCACTTAGTGTAACTTCGCCATTCATTTCCGAATACTCAATCTGGCTGGTTATTGCAGGAAATTTCGTTTCATACATCCCTTTTGCTTCTTTAGAAGAATCAACCCTTGCGTGTTCTTTTATCTCCGTCTTTTTCTTTTCTTGACGTTTGTTTATCTTTTCTTTTTCAGGTTTTACAATTTCTATTTTGTCTTGCTTTTTAACTGTTTCTTTTTTTTCTTTTGCAGAAACGCTGATAGCAGATGTTGCAAGAATAGAGCATACCAGAAGTAAATTTAAAACCTTTTTCATCTTATATCTCCAAGTCTTTTTCTGTAATTTCTCTTTTAGGGAACTTATCAACAAATTCCTGAACAATAACGTAGAATGCCGGAGTAAGAGCTGAACCGAGAGTCGCAGCTGCAATCATACCGCCAAAAACAGTTGAACCAACAGAAATTCTGGAATTTGCTCCGGCTCCGCTTGCAAATATCATTGGTAAAACACCAATAATGAATGCAAGTTCTGTCATCATAATCGCTCTGAATCTAAGCTTTGCAGCCTTCACAGCAGCTTCTCTTACCCCTAGTCCGTGTTTTTCATGTTCTTCTTTTGCGAATTCTACAATCAAAATGGATTGTTTAGCAGCAAGACCAACCAGCGTAATCATACCTACTTGCGAATAAATATCAAATGATTGGTTAATCATAAGCTGGAATATTAGTGCACCAAGAGCAGCAATAGGTGAAATCAAAAGTACTGCAATCGGAATTGTGTAGCTTTCGTATAATGCAACCAAGAATAAGTAAACAAATACAAGCGCCATACCGACAATCATTGCTGTTTGTCCGGAAGCTTCTCTTTCTTGAGCAGATGTACCTGACCAATCGTAAGTTATATCAGAAGGTAGGACTTCTTTTGCAACTTGCTCCATTGCGCTCATTGCGTCGCCGGAACTTTTGCCGGAAGCTTGTTGACCTTGGATTTGTACAGATTGATACTGGTTAAATCTTGAAATAGATGCTGTACCGATTGATTGTTTAAGTTTTACGATGGATAAAACCGGAACCATCACACCGTTTTTATTTTTAACATAAATTCCTGATAAATCGGTAGCCTTATCTCTAAATCTGCTTTCAGCCTGCATTTGAACTTTAAATACTCTATCATATTTGTTGAAATCGTTTACATAATATGTACCGAGCATTGAAGCTAAAGTAGAATATAATTCTTGCAAATCGACGTTTTGAGCAAGCGCTCTTTCATAATCAATTTCTAAAATATATTGAGGCACGTTAGCTTGGAATGAGGTGTAAACGCTTGACAATGATGAGTTTTGATTAGCAGCTCCGATAAGTTTGTTTGCCCAAACTTCCAATTCTTGCGGAGTATATTCTCCTCTGGAAAGCATTTGAAATTCAAAACCGCCCATCATACTCATACCGCTAATTGCCGGTGGTGAAAAAGATACAATAGAAGCTTCTTTTATGCTTGCAGCTACCATACGTACTCTTTTTAGAATTGCAACGTGTGATAAATCAGTAGGTCTTCCTTGGATTTTTCTTTTTACCCAACCGATTGGAGTAACTTTTCTGTCTTTGTATTCATCGAGCTGAATGATTACTGTAGATTGGTTTACTGAACCATTTCCGCCAAAAACGGTAAGCTTTTCTTTGTTAATACCATCTAAGTCTTTTATTCCGTCAAGAAATTTTTTGGAAACTTCTTCTGTTCTTGATAATGACGCACCATCCGGAAGGGTGATACTCGCAAGCAAGATACCTTGGTCTTCATCCGGAATAAAGCCTGTTGAAATTATTTTAAAAGAAAAAAGAGTCAAAACAAGAATTACTGCGTATATACTGGCTGTAAGTTTTTTATTGTACACGAATTTTTTGACGTATTCCATATAGAAATCTTCAATTTTTGCAAAAACATTGTTGAATTTTACTACGCAAAGATTCGCTTCATCTACAATCTTTTTAATCAAAGGATGTTTTGCTTCTTTTTCTGATATTTCTTTATCTCTGCCTAAGAAATGTGAACACATTGCAGGAGATAGAGAAAGTGCACAGATTGCTGAAATTGCAATTGAAACAGCGATACAAACTGCAAATTGTTTGTACATTACACCGGTCATACCACCCATAAATATAATCGGAACAAATACAGCCATTAATACCATAGCCATTGCAATTAAGGACGCGCCAACTTCTTCCATTGTTAATTGTGTTGCAATAATTGCCGATTTACCTTCATCTAAGTGTCGTTTTACATTTTCAATTACAACAATTGCATCATCTACTACTACGCCAACTGCGAGTACCAATGCAAACAAAGTCAGCAAGTTTATTGACATTCCCAATGCTTGTAAAGCAAAAAATGTACCAACCAAAGAAACCGGAATTGTAATACAAGGAACAAGTGTTGCCATTGGATCACCCAGAAATAAGAAAATAATCACAACAACAATTAAAGCAGTTAAAAGAATTGTGAATTCAACTTCTTTCATAGATTCGTGGATATAATCCGCATCATCTTTTACATATATTATTCTTATTCCGTTTGACATTTTGGAGTTCAATTCGTCAACTTTTGCTTTTACTGCTTTTGACAAATTGATTACGTTAGCATCCGGAAGTTGTGATATCATAACGATTGCAGAAGGTTTGCCGTTTACAAGACCTAAGTTTGAATATGAAGAAGCTCCCAATTCTACCCTTGCAATATCTTTTATTCTTACATTTGAACCATCAGAATTTGAACGAATGATAATGTTTTCAAATTGTTTAACGTCATCCAAACGACCTTGTGTTTTTAGTGTAATTTGAAGAGCGTTCTTCTCATCAGTCGGCAATTGACCCAACGCACCTGCAGTAACTTGTGTATTTTGACTTGTTATAGCAGCTTTAACTTCGCTGGTTGATATATTAAGCCCTGCCATCTTTTGAGGGTCGAGCCAAATTCTCATAGAATAATCACCGGCACCGTAAACATTAACATCTGCAACACCATCTACACGTTTAAGTTCGTCTTTAATATATATAGAACCATAATTTGTTAAATCTAATTGTGACCAATTGCCTGATTCTGGATAAAGCGTTAAAATAACAGCACCGGAACCGGAAGATTTACTTACAGCTGTAACGCCTGTTCTCTGAACTTCTTCCGGCAATTGTGATTGAACCTGCTGAATACGGTTTTGTACGTTCATCAGGTTAATATTTTTGTCAGAACCGACTTTGAAATATAGAGTTAAAGAATAACTCCCGTCGTATGAAGTTGAAGTCATATAAGATAAATTTTCAACACCATTGAGTTTATTTTCTAAGACTGTAGCGATAGAAGATTCTACTACTTCCGCACTGGCGCCTTGATATGATGCAGAAACATTTACTTGCGGAGGTGTTACATCAGGATAACTTTCCTGTTTTAAGCTAATCATGGAGATTATACCCATAATCACAATACACACGGAAATTACCAGTGCAAATCTCGGTTTTCTTATAAAAAAGAATAATTTTTCTTTATCAAATATTTTTTTCATTATTTTTCTTCACTCTGTATTTTTGTTATTTTCAATTTTTGTCCTTCTGCGGCAACATTCTGTATACCTGATACAACGATTGTATCTCCGGAATTCAAACCATCTTCTACAATCCAATTGTTATCAATATCGTCAGAAACTTTGATATCTTTTTTTACAGCCTTATCATCTTTAACTGCCCAAACGTAATATCCGCTCATTGCATCACCTTTTGTACAAGATTGCGGAACCGTCAAATATTCAACTTTTTTAGGTGCAACAAGCTTAACTTTCATATAATCCCCCGGAACAAGCCACATCTTTGTGTTATCAAAAGTTGCACGCATTTGAACAGAACCGGAATCTTTGTCAATTTTATTATCTACAAAATTGATTGTTCCGACTTTGTTGTACCAAGTTCCGTCACCAAATTGAACTTTTACTTGAACATCTTTAAATCTATCACTAGCCTTCAAAAGTTTTACAAAATCATCAGATTTAAGGCTAAATGTAACGTATACAGGTGAAACGCTGGAAACGTTAACTAAAGAACCGGAAGTAGGAGTTACATAGTTGCCTTCTGTTATATTAACTTTACCGATTCTTCCATCTATAGGAGAACGTATTGAAGTATAACTAAGATTAACTTTTGCAAGTTCCAATTGTTGGTTTGCAGAATCTAATAGAGCTCTATTTTGATTTCTTGCAGCAAGGCTGGAATCCACATCAGAACGGCTTATCAAATCTTCTTTAACCAATGCACTCGCTCTGTTCCATTCTTGTTGAGCATTTGTGTATAAGGCATTGTACTGATTAACAGCAGCTCTTGAATTATTTACGGATAATTGATATTCTTTAGGGTCGATTTGGAATAGAAGCTGTCCTTGTTTTACAAAATCACCTTCGTGAAAATATTTTTTTAATAAAAATCCGGAAACACGTGCTATGACGTCAATTGAATATTGAGCTTCAACACGTCCCGTTGCTTCAGCTGAAATGTTAACTTTTTCTATATGCGGATTGTCTACAACAACCTCTTTAGGCATTCTCATTGCCTGTTTTTGTATAAAACCTGTTATAGCACCTGCAGCTTTGTTATACACAATTGGCACAATTATAACAAGCAAAAGAATTACCGCCCATTGTTTGCGGTTTAAATTTATTTTCATACCTCTCTCCAATTTTAGATAAAATTACCTAAGGGTATCTTATATGCAGAATTGGTGTGTGTCATCATTTGAATAGAGGAAAATTAAGACTTACAGAAAATTGTCATAAAAAATGAACAAATAAAAAAACAAATCGTTATACAAATAAGAAACGGAGGTTGGCGTATGAAAAAAGTTTTATCTCTTTTAGGTTTGATTGCGATTCTTAGCAGTACAGTTCCATGCTACGCTCATGGTGGTGGACCAATGGGTGGTCATGGAGGACAAATTGTTCAAGCAGGTCCACATCATGGTGGCAATATGGGAAGACCACCAATGGATAGAAATTGGGGAGCTCCACCACCGCCACCAAGATATAACAGAGGTTCTGTCTTTGTAGGCGGAGTGTTAGCCAGGCGCAGCTGTTGGGGCTATTCTGACTGCTATTATAACCGACTAGGATGGTATGATGATTTTTATTATCCACCACGTCCGCCGCGCCCTCCTGTTTATGATAGCGGAATGTACATAAATGTGGGATTTCCTATAAGGTTTTAAATTTAAAAATGTCGGCTGAATTTATAATTCAGCCGACATTTTGTTTTATCTTATGATTGATTAATACTAATCTTCCTGTTGTCACTACTTTAAAATTTATTTTTCTTCTTTTTTAAATATATGTTTAACCTTATATTTAAAAGTTTTCTTTTCTGCTTCCAAGGCTTGTGCTTCTTCAACAGCTTCTTCTATAGTAGCAGCTTCGCTGCCTTCTACAGGGTCAGGAATTGAATTAACGTATTCAACTGCATTTTCGTATTCGGTTTCAGTAGCAAGCCACTTGAATGATTTAACCAATGTCAATGGTTTAGCTGCATCACCTCTTACACCAAGCTGGAATTTTGTAGCTGCATTATCTACATACTTATTCGCAAAACTTGGAAGAGCATCCATTTCTGATTGAGGAATCATTTCACAGAAAATAGAGAATGCTTTTGCAGTGATTACATTTAAGCTTGCAGCACTATTAATCAAGTTTGCCGGATTTATTGCACCTATTGGTCCAAGTAAGTTAGATACAAGAGATGCCATTCTTGCACGAACTTTCATATCAGCGTAATTTCTCAAGATATCGAATTCACCTGCAATATGCAAGCTTAAAATGTTACCCAGAGATGTAATAGGATCAATATAGCAAATACCGTCATTAAAGCTCAATTTACCAACTAATTCTGAGAAGTGGGTTGTGTCAATTGTCGTTAAACCACTGATTACACCACCCAAAGCTGTTTGGAAGAATTGAGATTCACGGATATTTTCTGCAATAATCAAGTTTTCCAATTTTCCAAATGGTCCAAATTGACCGTTTGTAACTTTGAAGTTAACTTTACCGTTCAAACTTCTAACTTGTTCTTCGTAAGTAGCACCCCTGAGTGAAATATCTGTATCAAAAGAGGCTGTACCGGATAAAGTATCTTTCATTGCACAAGCATCAAGAAGAGCTTTTTCTACATTAACTCCTTCGCCTCGAACCTTGATATTCATCAGCGTAGAGATAAGGTTCATAGAAATATTACCTCTTACACGACCGTCAAAAACGTTTGTTCTAAGATTTCTCAAGTAGAAAATATTTCTTGCTAAAGAAATTCTTGAAGTTGTGTTCTTAACGTCGATATTGCCGGTAATTATTCTAGCCATATTGATTGAACCGTTATGAATAACAACAGGAATATCTGCTGCTTGTGATGAAGTTTGGCTAGACGCCGGTGTTTTTGGAACATAAGCCATAGCCTTATCGCTAACTTTCATCAATTTATCAACATTAATATATCTTGAAGAAACATCAAGGTTAAGAATGTTTAAAACTGATGATGGCAACAAACTTATAGAACCTTCTGTTTGAATATCAGAACCGTTCAATAACAAGTCTTTTACAGAAAAATCTGCATGATGACCTTTGAATCCAAATGAACCATTTCTAAGTGTCAAAAGAAGTTCCGGAATAGAAAGATTTGAAATTTCGTATCCGCCTCTGATTCTAGGCTCACTAGCTTTGCCAAAAATAAATGCTCTACCTTTCAAATCAAAATTTGATTTTGGGAAAGTATAAATTTTTCCGTTCAAAGTTTGCGGCATAGTTATCTTGATTAAGTTAATTCTTTCACCGGCAATTGTTCCATCTACACCTACAATTTCATTTAAGTGAACAACTTCATTACCTTCTTCATCAACAGAAACATTGCGTTCAAAAAGACCGGTTTTCTTAATCTTAATTCTACCCGGCTTGAAGTCTACAACACTCTGCAAAGATGTGTTTTTGCCTTGAACGTTTGTAAAATCAACAGGTGTAATGAAGTTTGTCTTGTCAGCAAGTGCTTGAACAAACAAAGTTTGCTTTTGCTTGTTGCCGTCAATAGTTAGTTTTACAGGAATAGAACCAGTTGAATGAATATATGGTTTAAATTCTCTTCCGATTAATTTTATCAAATCATCTGTATTAATATTACCGGAAGTTGCAAAATTAATTGATTTAAGTTTGTTGTAATCAACAATATTTCCAGAATATTTTAAAATTGATTTATCGTTTATAAATATAGAATTTTCTTTAATATTAATATTATTATCAACTAATTTTAATTTGAATTCAGGAATTTTAATTTTTGATTTTGTTGATGTTAACAATAT
>CABQIM010000022.1 GCA_902464375.1 uncultured bacterium
GGGTTAGGGTGGGGGCTTATTTATAGATATTGATGTTTTAAATGCACCCCTTAATCAACTTTACATTGTGTCATACTTTATTGAATTGAAACGATATTTAAGATATTCTTTAATTGTTGTAGATTATTTGGGAATTATAAATGGAAAAAGGTTTTGTAGAAAATGGGTTCATTATAGACCTAAGTGATGCTAAAAACACTACGCAACTTGTGTTTGAGCTTAGTTCAATAATGGAACATCCAGATGTAAAAGGTAAAAATGTTTGTTTAAAATTAGGCAGTCTTGATTTAAAACAATCTCAACTTCTTAGTATAAAAGCTTTGATTGAATCAATGGATGCCAATATTGCTTTTATTGATACAAATTCAGAACAAACAGAAGCTTCTGCTGTAAGTTTAGGAATAATTATTTCTGAGATTTCTGACAATTCAGAAGCGGCAATTGTTTGCACTCCATCTGATGAGGTAAAAGAAGAAGCCGTTGTTATAAAAACAGAAGAACCTGTAGAAGAAAAGACTGAAGAAAATAAAACCGTAGAAGTTCATGCTGAAACTGAGGTCGCTACACAATCCGGTTCGATTGAAACTACTGACGGAATTGAAGATATCTATGACGAACAATCTATGGAAGAATTATCTGAAATTATTCCATCAGAACATTTGAATAATGATTTTGAATCTTTAGCCGCAAACGAAGGCTTGTTCAAAGCAGAAGATTCCAGCAAATACATTCTTCTGGATACCGGTGATGTATTGCCAGAAGGCGCAGAAGAAAACTCTGTTAATACAGAAAGTTTGCCAACATTGTACATAAACCAAACATTGCGTTCTGGACAAACAGTAAGCTATGAAGGAAATATTTTAATCATCGGTGATGCTCACCCGGGAAGTGAAATTGTTGCAAGCGGTGATATCACAGTGTGGGGTATTTTGGGCGGTATCGCTCATGCCGGTTCACACGGAAACATAACTTCAAAAGTTAGAGCTCTAAAATTGAATGCAATCCAATTAAGAATTGCAGGATTGTACGCAAGACGTAACGATACATTAAATGTACCTTACGTTCAAAAAACTAATGAGTTTACCCCTGAAGAAGCTCAAATTGAAGACGGAAAAATTGTTATTTATAAGAAATTAAGGAGAGATTAATGACTGGTCGAGTAATAGTAATTACATCCGGAAAAGGCGGAGTAGGAAAAACAACTACAAGTGCAAACATTGGTACTGCGCTTGCAAAAGCCGGATATAAAGTTGTCCTTATTGATACAGATTTAGGTTTAAGAAACCTTGATTTACTTTTAGGACTTGAAAATAGAATTGTATACACAATCGTTGACGTTATTGAAGAACGATGCAAACTAAAACAAGCATTGGTTAAAGATAAAAAGAATCCAAACCTTTCATTGCTTGCAGCAGCTCAAACAAGAGATAAAACCGCAGTTAACGCTGAACAGTTAAAAGAAATCTGCGACACATTGAAAGAAGAAAACGATTTTGTATTAGTAGACTGTCCGGCAGGTATCGAACAAGGTTTCCAAAACGCAGTTGCCGGAGCTAGCGAAGCAATCGTTGTTACAACTCCGGAAATGTCTGCTATTAGAGATGCTGATAGAATTATCGGTTTGTTGGAATCAAAAGAAGAAATCAAAAGTTATAAACTTCTTTTAAACAGAGTTCGTCCTAACTTGATTAAATCAAATGAAATGATGAGCGTTGATGATGTTGTTGAAATTCTTTCTTGCCAACTAGTTGGTATAATTCCTGAAGACACAGGCATTATCACTTCTACCAACAAAGGTGAGCCTATCGTTAATGACGAAAATGCTCTTGCCGGCAAAGCGTACAGAAACGTAGCACAAAGAATTTTAGGCGAAGAAGTTCCATTCTTGGACTTGGACGAACCAAAAGGATTTGTAGCAAAAATTAAAAATGTATTTTCTAAATTGAAAGCGAAGGTGTAGGATGGGACTTTTCTCTGATATTTATAATACAGTGGCTAAGTTCTTCCGCCCTCAAGAAGAACAGGGTGATGCTTCAAAATCTGTTGCAACTAACAGATTAAAATTAGTTTTAATGCAAGACAGAACTAATTTAACTCCAAAAATTTTGGAACAAATGCGCGGCGAATTGATAGATTTGTTATCTCGTTATGTTGAGTTGGATAAAGAACTTTTGGAATTAAATTTTGAACACGAAGGCGATCAAGTTGCATTAATGCTTTCAATTCCTGTTATTAGAGCAAAAGATGAAGAAGAAATCGAAGCTGCTCTAAAAGCGGAAGCAGAAAAGCTTGAAGAGAAAGCTGAAGAAATCAGCGCAAAATCTGAAGATGAAGAAAACGCAGAAGATAGTTCTGAAGAAGATTCTCCTCAAGATGAAAATAATGAACCTGAAACAAAATCACAAGCTGTATCAACTCCTGAAGGAATGAACCCTAGCGAAAAAGAAGAAAATTCTGAAGAAGGAATTGAAGCAAAATAGATAGTTATTAGGTGGAACCAAATAAACATTAACACCCACCCGCATTCGTAACTTTCGCAAAGTTCAAGAACGACTGCGACCTCCCTAGCAAGGGCGGTTAGCGTGATAATAGGTTTAAAAACAAAAGACTGGGTTAAGTAAACCCAGTCTTTTGTTACCTAAATTAGTTTCTTTCTTTTATCTTTACCCTTATGATGTTTTTCAATCATTCTTTCTAACTCTTCAGGCATTACAGTATTTTCAGCGACAGCCTTTGGCTGCAATCCTTTTTCAAGAATATCAACTTCTTTAGCCTTAAGTTCTTCACTTGCAGCTACAATATCTCTATCGTGGAATATTTCTGCCAAGCGGATTGCGTTTTCAGAAGGAGAACTTACCTCATTTTGTTTTTCTTGAACCTTGTAACTTGGCCAATCTTCTGCAAGTTCTTTTATTACAGTAAATTTTCCACCAGATTCCAAGCGCTTATCAACTTCTTTTTCTAGAACTTTTTGTACATAATCTTTTTGGCTCTTAAATCGACAAGGTATCACAATGTCATTACCAATAATTTCTTCCGGATCACGCATTTCGTATTTCTTAAACAAATCTGCTGCAACTTGCAAGTGTCCAAGTTCTATATCAAGGAACAATTCCCAGATTTTTTTAATCCTTGCATCAGTTTCATCCTCGACACAAGTATAATAGTTACAAACTTCTGTAAATTCATGAATCAAGAATTTTTCCCACATAGTTTCTGTAGGGTCAATCAAAGATTCATACATGGTTACGTGTTCTTCTTCAACATCTTTAATCTCTGCATAAGTTTCTCTAAGAACATGATTACCATACATAAAACCGTGCTCTGCGTAATAATTATGCGTTTGCTGTTCACCTGATAATAAAGTTAAAATGTTAACTTTAGTTTGCGGATGAGCAGTCTTTTTCTCATAGTGTTTACGTATTCTTAAACCATTGTCATTATGGTGGTGCTGTGTTGGTCTGCCGATTATTACATCTGTATTACCTTGTACAATCTCATTTGGTTTAATTCCTTCTTCCATATACGCAAACTGACTGTATCTGTAAAGATGATCAAAATCTTCTAACAAACCAAAATCAAAAGTCTCCTTAACATATTTGTCTGGTTCGTTTTGCGCCATCCAAGCTGTCAAATCTACTGCCACCTGTTCATATGCTAATGTCGTTTCCAAAACAGATTGGTCTGCCGGCCCCATCCAGTTGGCAGTTGCTTGTTGAGAATCTTCAATTCTGCTTATTGCTGCAATAAGTTCTTTATCGTTATTGTTCGGCATAAATCTATTCATTTGGTGTTTAAAACCCCAAGCCTCAACCTCTATACCATTCATCAGAATTTGTCGTGTTCTTGTATAACAATCGACCTCTGTTTTATTATAAGGTTTACCTACAATTTGATGCCAATTTCTTATTTGTTTTGAAATCGCAATTCCCTTTTCTTTTAACGGATTAAATCCCATTTATTCCTACCTTTCCGCAGATTTTCTGCTTTATGATAGTAAAATAGGCAAATAGAAATTTAATTACCATATCGGACAGAGTCGACTGGTTATTTTTTGAGAAACATTAATGAATCAGCCCATATTCCCGACCCAAGTCTGATATTATTTCAACAGCCTTATCAATCTGTTTAAAAGTTAAATCTTTCATTGTACATAATCTCAAACGACACTCCTTTCTTCTTACGGCAGGATACGTAACGATATTTACATACACACCACGCTGTCTTAATTTTTCATACATTTCAAAAAGAACAGGTTCGCTATATATCATAACCGGTACAACGGCTGATTGAGAATGACCGATATCAAAGCCTTTTTCTACAAGTTTTGATTTTAAATATTCTGTATTTTCCCAAAGTTTTTTTCTACCGGCATTATCAGTTTCTAACAATTTGAAAACTTCATTCAATCCCCCAGCAACAGAAGCTGGAAGAGCTGTTGAGAAGAAATAGCTTCTAGCATACAATCTCAAATATTGAACAATTTGTCTTGAAGCCGCGCAATAACCGCCCAAACCTCCAGGACCTTTGCTCAACATACCAACATTAAGGTCGATTTTATCCATTACACCAAAGTGTTCTGAAGTACCACGGCCGGTAGGACCTACAACACCAACACCATGAGCATCATCAACCATAATTCTACAATTATATTTTTCCGCAAGTTCTACAATTTTATCAAGTGGTGCCATATCACCATCCATAGAAAATACACCATCTGTAATAATTAAACGACCAGTTTTTTCGTCCGGTATTCTAGAAAGAATTCTTTCTAACCCTTTCATATCACGATGAGGAAATACTTTTATTTCTGCACCTGATAGCATACAACCGTCGAAAATTGAAGCGTGGTTAGCTGCATCATTAATAATGACATCATTTTTCCCGCATAAAGCAGATACAATACCAATATTAGCACCATAACCGCTAGGAAAAACTATTGCATCTTCTGCACCATAGAAATTAGCTATACGTTTTTCTAATTCTTTATGGATATCAGTGATACCGGCATAATTTGAAACAGCACCCATACCATAACCGAATTTTTCAAGCGCTTGTCTTGCACCTTCCATAACCTGAGGGTGTGTAGAAAGGTTTAGGTAGGAATTTGAGCCTAGCATAATAACATTATGCACGCTTCCGTCTTTTTCTCTAATTCCTGATTCCGGCTGAACTTTATTCATTGTAACCATGCCTAAAGCTTCATTTCCAGTCATAATACCGCTTGAAAGGACTTCGTCCAAACGATTCGTTTTATCAAATAAATCTTCACCTTCTAAAGTATCTACAAAATTTTCAAATTTCAAATTCATAAAATCTTTATTTTGTTCAGCTGAAACCACTTTTTTATCCTTTCTTTTATTTATACTATCACTTAAGAAAATTATAAATTATTGAAAATTCTCAAAAACGTGACAAAAGTCATAATATAAAAAAATAAAAAGAATACAATACAGAGTTGGTTAATTTATCTTTTTGAACAATTCCAAAAATTTTACAGCCGGTTGTACTAAATATTTATCTTTTTTATAAAAAATCGCAAATTCTCTTTTAAAATTATATCCCTTAATCTTTTTATAAATAACATTCTCCTGCTCAGGGAAATATTTGATAAATAATTCCGGTAAAAATGAAGCTCCTAACCCTTCATTAATCATAGAATAAATTGTTTCCGCATTATGACATTCAATTATTGCCTTAGGGGTAAATCCGTTTTCTTCACACAAAGATTTGAGGTATTTACTCAATGCTAATTGTTCAGGAAAAATTATAAAATTTCTGTCTTGAAACTCTTTTATATCAATCTCATCGCCTTTGCAATCTATTCCCCAATTCTTAGGATATGTTGCAAAAACCGTTTCATTACAAATATGTTCCGCTTTATATATCAAACTATCCGGATTTTCTGTACCCAAATAAAAATCAATCTTATCTTCTTCTAACATTTGTTTTAGAATAAAAGTCGGATATTCCTCTATTTTGATATAACAATTTGGATATTCTTCGTGCAATTCCTTCAAAATTTTTGGCATAAAACAATAACACCTGTGAGATGGAATACCAATTACGATATAAGTTTTTGATTGGCTGGAAATATCAGACATTTCTATTTCTAATTCGCTAATCTCAGAAATAATTCTTTTTGCTTTTGTGATAAAAATTTCGCCGGCATGAGTTAACTTAATCGGATTTCTTTCAAAAATTTCAACCCCAAGTTCTTCTTCCAAAAGCTTTATGCTTTTACTCAAAGAAGGCTGCGATATAAATAACTTTTTTGCAGCATTAGTAAAATTTTTTTCTTCCGCTACAACTAACACTTGTTTTATCTGATTAAAATTCATAACACAATCATAACAAAAAAGATATAAAATAGCCACAATACTATAGATAAAAACTATAGTGACTATAATATATTAATATTATACATTTGTACATTGTTATTCTATACTTATATCATCAAGGGATTAGAACGTGAAAAAGATAATTGCAATTTTAATATTAAGTGTGTTTGTAATGCCAGTATTTGCCCAAGAAGTTACAGACACACACCAAGCTATAAAAATAGAAAGACAAAAGAAACAACCGGAAAGAAAATTTGAATTAGAACCATATTGGGAAAATTATGACGATAATGTTCTTAATGGTTACATAGAAGAAGCTTTGGAAAACAATTTGAGTATAAAAATGGCGGAAGCTCGAATTAAAGAATCAGAAGCTATTTTGGGAACAATCAATGCTCAAAGATTACCGCAATTGAGTATTAACCCAAGTATTTACCCATACAAAACTATTTCACGTTGGACAGGCAAATATGGCAGCGGCTATCTTACGTACTTTCCACTTCTATTAAACTGGGAACTTGATATTTTCGGAAAAATTGCAGACAAAGTTCAAGCGTCCAAAATGGGAGTTAAAATCAGTAAAAGCGACTTGGATATTGCCAGATTATCTTTATCTTCGGAAGTCGCAGCCTCTTATTTTAACATTATTGCCGACGATAAACTAATAACGAACCAAGAAGAAATTGTCGCAAATTTGGAAGAAACAATAAAGCTAAAACGACAACTATATGATGGTGGAATAATCCCTTATGATAATCTATACACAAGTGAATACGAACTTGTAACCCAAAGAAATCAGCTTAATACATTGTTAAGACAAAGAGAAATTCTACTTCACCAATTTGCAGTTTTGAGAGGAGTTTCTCCTGACGGCGATAATAATATCCAAAGAAGCACTCCGGATACGATTGCATTTCCATTCAGTGTAGATGCAGATATTCCTTCTGATTATTTATTCAATCGTCCTGATGTTATGCAAGCTGAATATGGAATCAAGAAAGTTGCATATGATGTTAAAGCCGCAAAAAAAGCCTTCTTGCCATCCATAAACCTGAATGAAGTTATCGGTTTTGAAAGTATAAAAGCAGGACGTTTATTTAATTGGGACAGCACAGTTTATCAATTAGGTGCAGGTCTATTATTTGATTTGTATACCGGTGGATACAAAATGTCGTATTTGAAATATAATAAGGCACTCGCAGTTGAAAAATTACACCAATATAATAACGTACTATTAAACGCAGTTTGCGAAACAGAAAATGCTCTTTCCAGCTACAGGGCTGACTATAATTCTTATAACGAGTTTAAAAACGCCATAGCGAAGTCAGAGCACTATTTTAAGGTTACTAATATTCGGTATACAAATGGTACCGGAAATAAGATTGATGAACTAGCAGCAAGAAGACAATTTTTGATTAATGAGAACTCTATGTATTTATCAAAAACCAGTGCTCTAGTTGATACAATAAATATTTATAAAGCGTTAGGCAGCAAGGGTGAATACAATCCGACATTAGAAGAGAACAATAAAGGGGATAATAATTTATGAAAAACTTTATAAAAATGGTTTTAAAATATTATTATACCGTAATTGTAATGGCTCTGTTTATCTTGATTATGGGTTTGGTAACGATTGCAAAAACACCTATAGATATTTTCCCTGAAATCAACACTCCTGTAGTAACAGCCGTTTGGACTTATACCGGTATGCCAGCTCGTGATATTGAACGAAGAATTGTAACAATTGCAGAACGTGCTTACGCATCTAGCGTAAACGATATTGAGCACATTGAATCACAATCACTCCTTGGTGTTGGTGTTATCAGAGTATTCCTTCACCCCGGAGCTGACATAAATACAGGTATTACGCAGGTTAGTTCAACTTCTCACGTTTGTATGAAAACTATGCCAACAGGTATTATGCCGCCAAACATTCAGAAATATACACCGACAACAATTCCAGTGTTGCAAGTTGTAATTTCATCTTTAAAATTACCTATTCAAAAAGTTACTGACCTTGCTCAAAACAATATCAAAGTTCAACTTACAAAAGTTGAAGGTGCTCAAGTCCCATTACCAATGGGCGGCAAAGTTCGTCAGATTATTGTTGATTTGAATATGCAAAAAATGGAAGCAAGAGGTCTTACTCCTGCTGATGTTACAAGAGCGGTTGCCGGACAAAACGTAATTATTCCATCAGGTAACACTAAAATCGGCGGCAAAGATTATCTTGTTTCTTTGAATAACGCTTCTCAAACCGTAAATGAAATGAACGATTTTCCTATAACTTCACCAAAGGCTAACCAAGTGGTTTACCTTTCTGATGTTGGATATATTCATGACGGAAACGCAATTCAGACAAATATTGTTAGAGAAAACGGTGCTCCGGGATCTTTGATGACAGTATATAAATCCGGTAGAGTATCTTCGTTAAGCGTTGTTGATGGTACCAAAAAGCTTTTGCCTATTATTGCAAAAACAATTCCTGACAGCGTAAAAATGCAGGTTCTTTTTGACCAATCAGTATTCGTAAAAGCATCTATTCGAGATGTAATATTTTCTGGAACATTAGCTGCTATTTTAACAGCATTAATGGTACTTTTATTTTTGGGCAGTGTCCGCTCTACATTTATTATCGCAATTTCAATTCCGCTAGCTGTACTTTTTGCAGTTATTTTCTCTTCTATATTCGGTCAAACCATAAATATGATGTCATTGAGCGGTCTGGGCTTAGCAATTGGTATGTTAGTTGATAACGCAACTGTTGTTATTGAAAATATTTTGAGAAACAAGTCCGTAATGCAATTTGCTTCAATTAAAGAAGTTATTTATAAATCTACAGCTGAAGTTGCAGTTCCGACTTTGGTTTCAACACTTTCAATATGTATGGTTTTCGCTCCGATATTTTTGATGGAAGGCGCTACAAAATACCTATTTATTCCGCTTGCAATGTCCGTAATTTTCTCAATGCTCGGTTCATACTTGCTTTCTAACACACTTGTACCAGTACTTGTAGATAAACTTTTGGCTAAAAAAGAATTATTAAACAAAAAATCATTACTTTACAAAATAAATAACTGGATAAATGTTCATTTTGAAAACCTTAGAAAAAATTATAAAAAATATTTAGTTAAATCAATTCTTAAACGCCCAAAACATGTTGGAATAATTTACGGAACTGTTATACTTTCTGCATTATTGATAACTCCATTCATTGGAGAAAACTTCTTTCCGGAAGTTGATGCCGGACAAATAAGACTTCACGTCTACGCACCACACGGTACAAGAATTGAAGAAACAGCAAGAGAATTTAGCAAAATAGAAAACTCTATTAGAAAAACAATTCCGCCAAAAGAATTGGATACAATCCTTGATAACATTGGACTTCCTGCAAGTTCTTTGAACTTGGCATTTATGGACAGTTCGTCTATTGGTGTTGGCGATGGAGAAATCTTAATTTCACTCAATGAAAATCATAAACCGACGAAAGAATACGTAAAAAAATTAAGAAAGAATTTGAACAAAGAATTTCCTGATACTGTATTTTTCTTCCAAAACGCAGATATGGTAGGGAAAATCCTTAATTTTGGTTTGGCATCTCCAATTGATGTACAAGTTCAAGGTAAAAACATTACAGAAAACTATAAGTTAACTGTAAAAATGCTTGAAGATATCAAAAAAATCAGAGGTGTTGCCGATGCACATATCCACCAGATTACAGACACACCGGAAATTAAGGTTGATGTAGATAAAGTAAGAGCCGGTATGATGAATTTATCGCAAGAAACAGTGTCCAGAAACGTACTAACCGCATTAACTTCCAGCGGTCAGGTTGCACCAAATTATTGGGTCGATCCGGAAAATGGTGTTAACTATGTATTAGCACTTCAAGTTCCACAGTATAATGTTGATACCGTTAAAAATGTTACAGACATTCCTGTTGCTTACAAAAATGATGCGCCGGTAAGGCTCGCAAATATTGCATCTGTTCGTTCTGGAGTAACATCAAGTGTTGTGAATCACTACGATATTATGCCTGTATACGATATTCTACTTAACATTCAGGATAGAGATTTGGCAGGTGTCGCATCTGATGTTAATAAGGTTGTAAAAAAATATCAGAAAAAAGCTCCACGAGGTACATTTATCAATGTTCACGGTCAAGCAAAATCAATGAACTACGTATTTTCATCCCTACTATCAGGTTTAATGCTTGCCTTAATCCTTGTATACCTGTTAATTGTTGTTAACTTCCAATCTTGGAGAAATCCGTTTATTATCATAACGCCGGTGCCGCTTGCACTTTCCGGAATATTATGGATATTATTTGTATCAGATACAACATTTAGCGTTCAGGCTCTGATGGGTTCAATCATGGCAGTTGGTGTATCTTGTGCTAACTCAATTTTGGTTGTATCATTTGCAACTGACAAAATGAAAGCCGGCTTTACTTCCACTCAAGCAGCTATTCAAGCTGGATTTACAAGAATTAGACCTGTTATCATGACAGCTTCTGCAATGATTTTGGGTATGCTTCCGATGGCTTTAGGAATTGGTGAAGGTGGGGAACAAAACGCACCAATCGGTCGTACCGTAATCGGTGGACTTCTATTTGCAACTTATGCGACATTGGTAATTGTTCCGATGTTATTTGCAATTTTAAATAAAAATAAAGTTTTTGAGGTAATTAATGATGAAAATTAATCGAAAAAATATAATTATATCAGCAGTAATCTTGTTATTCGTAATTGGTATTATACCTAAGATTTCAAGGTTTATCACAACATCAATAAATGCAAAAGATGTTGAATATGTGGCAATCGTTGAAGAGCCAAAGCTTTCTGACGGAGAAGCTGAACTTGAATTGTCCGGTGAACTTAAACCTTTTTTGCAAACAGAAATCTTTTCTAGAATCAATGGTTTAGTGAAAGACAGATACGTTCAACTCGGCGAAAAAGTAAAAAAAGGTCAACTCCTTGCAGAAATAGACACTCCAGACTTGGACGCAGAAGCTGCTGCCGCAAAATCAAATTTGATATCAGCACAAAAACATCTTATGGAAGCTAAGTACCAGTGGAATTTCGCTACTAACACTTATGAAAGATACAAAAAATCTGCCGTTGACGGAGCTATTTCAACCCAAGAATTAGATGCAAAATATAATGAATTTAAAACCTCCGAAATGGCATACTTAGGCGCCAAATCCGATGTAGAAAAAACTAAAGAAGATTTGAACAGACTAACAGCTTTACAAGGATACAAAAGAGTGGTTGCGCCATTTGATGGAACTATAAGCAAATATAATATTGATGCCGGAGCCAATGTCGTTGCCGGTGGAAGCTCTACTAGCACAAGTTTGTTTGAAATCCAGCAAACAGACAAATTCCGTGCAACAATGTTTATTCCGCAAAACTACGTTAGATTTATTAAAGAAGGTCAAGATGTTGATGTTTATGCACCGGAAAATCCTACTCAAAAAGTAAAAGGCAAGATTTCACAAATATCAGGCAAACTTGATAATGTATCAAGAACAATGGAAGTAGCGCTAGTGGTATCTAATGACGGAAAGTCTGGACTTTATAGCGGCTTGTATGTAAAAACAAATTTAGACCTTAAAGGCAAAAATGGAGTCCAAAACAAAATTCTTACCGTTAATCCTGCTTGTTTAACAACTCTAACAACTCCAGACCAATATGTAGCAGAAGTCAAACCGGATTCTACTGTACACTTTATAAAAGTAAAACAAGGCAGGGATTTGGGTGACAAAATAGAAATTCTTGAAGGTTTGAATGGAAACGAAAAGCTTATCACCAACATAACCGATGATTTACAAGAAGGACAGAAGGTTAAGTTTAAAGAAAATTAGTTTTACATTAAGATAATGTAAACTCGCTAGCCAAAGAGAAGTTAGTATTTGATGAAACTTTTTAGGAAATACTAATGCCCGTAAAGAGAATATGGATGCAATACTACTAGATTTATAATAAATAGAGGTGCGATTTTCAATCGCACCTCTATCAAATATCTCTTATCCTTACCCTTTGTCTTAGCAGCCGCAACCGCAACCGTTACCCAAAGAAGCGTGGAATGTTCTTGAGATAACATCATCTTGTTGTTCTTTTGTCAATTTAATGAAGTTAACAGCGTATCCTGATACTCTGATTGTTAATTGAGGGTATTTTTCAGGATGTGCTTGAGCATCAAGCAATGTTTCTCTGTTGAATACGTTTACATTTAAGTGGTGACCACCTTTTTCAACGTAACCATCTAAAAGATTGATTAAGTTTTCTTCTTGTTGTGTTGTCATTGTCTTATTCCTTATTTATTATTTCGTATTACAAATTGTTGTATTTGTTTAGAGTTTAGAAGTTTAGTAGTTGAGTAGTTTAGAAGAAATTTTAGCCTCTATTCTGTATCTCTTTCGGTTTATCCGCTGAGAAGAAATTAATAATAACTTCTTCTCAACTTCTAAACCTCTAAACTTCTAAACTGCAATTGCTATTAGCAACCGCAAGTTCCTTCTGAACAACCGCAATCCAATTGAACATCAAGGTCGCCCATAAATACTTCATCTTTACCTAATGCGTTAGGAATGATTGAGAAAGTATTTGAGATACCATCTTGAGCATCATTGAATGGAAGTTTTGCAACTGAAGCTAATGATGCAACAGCACCGTGAGTGTCACGTCCGTGCATTGGGTTAGCACCAGGAGCTAGAGGAATACCAGCTTTTCTACCATCTGGGGTGTTACCGGTTTTCTTACCATAAACAACGTTTGAAGTAATTGTTAAGATAGACATTGTAGGAATAGATTCTCTATAAGTATAGTGTTTTCTAATCATGTTCATGAATTTCTTAACGATATTTACTGCGAATTGGTCAACTCTATCATCGTTGTTACCATATTTAGGGTAATCACCTTCTACTTCATAGTCAACTACTAAGCCGTTTTCATCACGGATAGTTTTAACTTTAGCATATTTGATTGCAGAAAGTGAGTCAGCAACTACTGACAAACCAGCAATACCAGTTGCAAAATATCTCTTAACGTCTCTATCGTGAAGAGCCATTTGAGATCTTTCATAACAATATTTATCGTGCATGTAGTGGATGCAGTTCAAAGTATTTACATACAAGCCAGCTAACCATTCCATCATATCTTCATATTTTTCCATAACTTCATCGAAGTCAAGGTATTCAGAAGTGATTGGTCTGAATTTAGGACCAACTTGAGTCTTCAATCTTTCATCAACACCACCGTTGATAGCGTATAACATACATTTTGCTAAGTTAGCACGAGCTCCGAAGAATTGCATTTCTTTACCAACAACCATTGAAGATACACAACAAGCGATAGCATAATCATCACCGTGAGTAACTCTCATCATATCATCGTTTTCATATTGGATAGATGAAGTTTTGATAGAAATGTGAGCAGCGTATTGTTTAAAGTTGTGAGGTAATCTCTTAGACCACAATACTGTCATGTTAGGTTCTGGAGCAGTACCTAAGTTTTCTAATGTGTGAAGGTAACGGAATGAGTTTTTAGTAACCATGTGACGTCCGTCAATACCAACACCACCAATTGATTCTGTAATCCAAGTAGGGTCACCAGAGAACAATTCATTGTATTCAGGAGTTCTTGCGAACTTAACTAATCTTAACTTCATGATGAAGTGGTCAATCATTTCTTGAGCTTCTGATTCAGTGATAACACCGTTTCTCAAATCTCTTTCAATAAAGATATCCAAGAAAGTAGAAGTTCTACCGATACTCATAGCTGCACCGTTTTGTTCTTTTACAGCTGATAAGTAACCGAAGTATAACCATTGGATAGCTTCTTTAGCATTCTTAGCTGGTTGAGAAATATCAAAACCATAAGATTGACCTAATTCTTTCATTTCTTGAAGAGCTCTGATTTGTTCAGCGATTTCTTCTTTCAATTGAATTTTTTCTGGTCTCATTTCACCATCTAAAGATGCGTGTTGTTCTTTTTTATCTTCGATTAATCTGTCGATACCATAAAGAGCTACTCTTCTGTAGTCACCAATGATACGACCACGACCATAAGCATCTGGCAAACCAGTTAAGATAGCAGCGTGTCTAGCAGCTCTCATTTCTGGTGTGTAAACATCAAATACACCTTGGTTGTGAGTTTTTCTGTATTTTGTAAAGATTTCAGTGATTTCTGAGTCAACTTCATAGCCATAAGATTTGCAAGAAGTTTCAGCCATTCTGATACCACCAAATGGTTGTAAAGAACGTTTTAGAGGTTTATCTGTTTGTAAACCAACGATTTGTTCTAAGCTCTTGTCAATATATCCAGCACCATGAGAAGTGATTGTTGAAACAATTTTTGTGTCCATATCAAGAACACCACCGTTGTCACGTTCTTTTTTGAACAAATCACAGCATTCTTGCCACAATTTTGTAGTAGCTTCTGTAGGACCAGCCAAGAAGCTAGAATCACCATCATATGGTGTGTAGTTTTTTTGGATGAAATCTCTTACGTTGATTTCTGACTGCCATTTGCCGCCAACGAAATCAGTTGTAGAAGATTGTTTTTCTAATGTTAATTCTGACATTTTAATCTCCTTGTCCTTTGTCGCCTTTAAGACGACTTACTATCACTAACTTTATCTTAATTATATTATACCGCCTAAATAAAATATGTCACAGTTGTTTTTACAACATTTATTAAGATTTTATTAAGGTACTTTCTGTTCTAAAGTTGCAGATTGATTTTGAAGGGTAAAATTAAAAGTTAAAAGTGGAAAATGGCAAATTATTTTAAATGTTTTTATGGTTGAATTTGCTATATTATAAGAATGATAATTGGTTCTACAATCTATTTCCAATCATAGATAGCGCCACTAGTTGAGCCATCAACGCTCTTTTTATAATTTTGTTTCATAAAATCTTGGCGCTGTTTAATTTTCAAGTTGGTTTCCATGTCCATTTGCTGCATTTTTCTTTGATATTCAAGTTTCTTAATTTGATTATCAAATCTTATTTCTGCTTTCTCTTCTTTTTCTTTTGCTTTTTCTAATTCTTTGGCATGCCGAGCTTCAAATTCTACTTCAGAAATTGGAGTAACATTCTCTTCCTGCTCCATACGATAACCTACTACCGCAACAGAGAAACTTGCACCGGTTAAAGATTCTAACTTAGAATTTTCACCATAAACATCAATACTCCAAGTTCCTAAGAATTTTGGCACTTCTCCGGTGTATGCGTAAGCACACACCACAACTCGATTTTCATCATTAGCATCGAATCCCATTGGATAAATATCCCAGCGCTTTTCATCAAAATCTACACCGCCTGCCATTGCCCAATAATTAACAATCGCATCACGAATTTGCGGAAGTTTGCGAGCTTCATTTTTAGAAAAATCATATACCCACAAATCAGTTTTCCAAATTCCGTCATGTCTGTGCCCAACTTTTTCTTTTACAACAAGTTTGGTATTGTCTGCGGAAAAATCAATCGGAGTTAATGTCCTAAAAATAAATTTTGTATCAATATCCTTAGAAGTAGAAATAAGTGGCGTTTCAACCTTGTTTAAGATGTTAGCTTTCTTAACTCTTTCCAAATTGTTCAACGTAGAATCCAAATTTATCAAAAACAAATCACAACTTGTACAATCGGATTGTGCGTAATAATAAACAGATGGATAAACCAATTTTGTATAATCACCTGACACAATCCCTTGTGCATTAATTTGTCTGTCAAAGTTAAGTTTTCTTGGCAAAGTTAACTCAGGACTACCAACAGGGTCATTATATTTTACAAGTTTAAATTTCTTTTGAGGAATATAAACCATATTGGAATCTTTTGGCATCTCAGCTTCATCAAGAATTTTTGCACTAATTTCTCTTTTACTTTGTCCACGTGACTTTGCTTCATATTCAGCAACAGTCATATATCCGGATTCCGGCAAACGACTTTTTTCATATTTTTCTGTTTCACCGACTTTATCAACTTCATTTCTATAAATTGTCTCAGCAACAATCCTATCCTGTTTTTTCATAAACGGATATTTTAATTGGTGAAAATGTACTTTTAGCGCCATAACGGCACCCGCCATTACTTCTAACATCTAAACCAAACCTTCTTTCATAGCGGTAACTGTTGCTTGTGTTCTTGATGTTACACAAAGTTTTTGTAAAATACTATGAACATGCGCTTTTGCTGTAGCTCTTGTAATTACCAGCTTATCAGCAATTTGCGGATTAGAAAGTCCTTCAACCATAAGCTCAAGTACGTCCAACTCTCTTTCTGTTAAGCCATAAGAATTTGGTGCTTTTTTAATTTCCGGAGTCGAAACAATTTGTGCTTGCGGTCTTTGTAAATTAGAAAAGACCATCTTTGCGATATTTGGGTCAATCCAACCGATACCTTCATTCACAGCTTTGATTGCAGAAATTGTTTGTTCCGGAGTTGCACCCTTCATAATATAACCGTCAGCACCGGCTTTAAATGCTTCAAACACATCATTTTCACTATCACGAGATGTAAAAATTAAAATTTTCACATCCGGATTAAAATCTTTTATTCTTTGTGTAGCTTCTATTCCATCAATATTTGGAAGCCCAATATCCATAAGAATAACGTCAGGATTATTTTCTCTGGCAGATTTTATACCTTCCAAACCGTCAGCAGCTTCAGCACAAAGAGTTATACCTTCTGCCTTGCTTAAAAGCATTGAAAGCCCCATTCTATAAAGTTCATGATCCTCTACCAGCAGAACATTTATCATACCAAACTTCCTTCTTTTTCTTCAATACCGCCTACTACAGTGTCCGTAAGGAGGAATGAGAATTCGCTACCTTTATTCAAACTGCTTTCCAGCCAAATTTTTCCACCGTGCGATTCTATAATTTGACGGGATAAATATAACCCCAAACCTGTTCCGGTAGAACGTTTTTTGCTTGTTCCCTGAGAAAATCTCTGGAACATATTCGGAATGTCTTCTTGCGGAATTCCACTTCCATTATCTGACACAGAGAATATTAAATCTTTGTCTTCACATTTTAGAGTGATAACAACTTTCCCCTTTTCTTGTGTATAATTAATCGCATTACCGCAGAGATTACATATTACACGTCTTATTTCACTTCTATCTGCATTAATTTCAATCTTTTTATTAGTGCAGTTTATCTCAAAATCAATACTCTTCTTTTGTGCAAGCGGCAAAAGCTCATTATACACTTGCTCTACCAAATTATAAATATTGAAATTGGTCTTCGTTAATGTTAATTTGTCTGCATCATATTTATAAACTTCCAACAGTGCATTTACAAGTCCCAACAAATCTTCATTGCTCTTTTGCATTGTAGACAAAAGTAATTTTTGTTTTTCGTCCAATTCTCCGAGCGCTCCGTCTAGGAAGAAGGTAAGCGTTTGAATCGCCGCAAGAAGCGGTGTTCTTAAATCGTGCGTAAGTGTTGCAATAAAATCATCACGCAACTTGTCTGATTTTTTCTGCTCCGTTACATCTCTAATTACACCCACAAAACGCTTAAATTCATCATCAGGATTAATTCTGGCAAAACTAATTTCTACAGGAATTTCAATATTGCTTAATGGATTTTTTATATAAAATTCTCTTAAAAGCAACTCTCTGTCATCAAGCTTATGGAGTTCTTTAGAAATGAATGTTTTTTTGCTAAAAAGAAAATCATCTATTGATGACATAACTAATTTACTGCCAACCAAACCAATTAGACTTTCACATGCCAGATTAACTTGTTCAATAATACCGTCTTCGTTGATAATCACAATTCCATCCGCGCAATAGTTGAAAACGCCTTCTAATTTTGCGTTAGATTGCCTTAAATCCGCGGTTCGCTCTTCTACAATTTGCTCTAGATTGTGAGAATATTTTTCTAATTCTTTTTTTGCGTCTTCTAGCTCCGCAATTTTTTTACGAAGTTCGCTCAACAAATAACTTCTCTCAATACCGTTTTTGATATTTAGGATTAAATCGTCATTATCCCAAGGTTTTTCTATATATCTATACAGTCCGACTTCGTTAATTGCTTTTATCGCATTTTCTTTATCTGCATAACCTGTTAGTAAAATTTTGCTAACTTCCGGATACATTTTTTTTACTTCGGTCAAAAATTCCAGACCATTCATCTCCGGCATTAAAAAATCTGATATTACTAAGTCAGGTACGTTTGTCTTAAGAAATTCTATAGCTTCTTTGGGACTGTTGAAAAAATGCGCATCAGAAAAACCTTCAACTTTTAAAAGAGTTTTAAAAGCGGAAGTAACGATTTTTTCATCATCAACAACGACTATTTTCCCCATATTCATACTTTTATATTAACCCAAAGATTTATAATAGACAAATTATTAACATTTCTGTAACATAAAAATTCACTCCCTCGCCCCTTGTGGGCACAACTGTCCGAGGAGAGGGGACTCGCCAAACTTGTAGTTACATTACTAATTGTTTAAAAAACTTTCCACTTTCAACTTTCAACTCTTCCACCTACCCACTCTTTCGAATCCGTGCTATAATCTAAATGGTTTTATTATAAAAAGGAGATTATACAAATGGCAGGAAAGTTATTAGCTAGCATTCAAAGAACAGATACAGAACAATTACAGATTTCTATTTCTGAATACAGAGGAAAAAGCTACTTCAACTTAAGAATTTTTTACACAACAGATGACGGTGCTACTTGGCTTCCTACCAAAAAAGGTGTAACTTTCGCTCCGGATCAATTAGATGTCTTGTCTGAAGCTATCGAAGAAGCTAAAAAAGAATTTATGAGCGAAGAAGAAGAGTAGAAAGGGTGTCTTTAAGTCTTTAAGTCATTAAGGCGTTAAGTTCATTATAAAAATTTTTTTAAACCTAGTTTTACATATATATTTTTAATAAGAACTTAAAGACCTAACGACTTAAAGACTTAACGACCTAGAAAAATATGTCCAACATTCAAGACGAATTTATAGCAACAGTTTCACATGAATTGAGAACCCCTCTTACCAGTATAAGAGGGTTTTCTCAAACACTTTTGGCTTCTTGGGATAAAATTGATGACGAGAACAAAAAAAAGTTCATCAAAATCATCGAAGACCAATCAAACCGCCTCATCCACCTTGTTGAAAATGTTTTATCAGTATCAAATATGAATGCAGGCTGTGAAGTTCTTAAAAAAGTTGACGTAAATGATGTTATTAAACGTATTATTCCTATGTTTACGGAACAATATAAAACAAGAAAATTTGTTCAGAAGTTGAACTCCAGTCTTCCACCGGCACGACTTGACGAAGATAAGTTCCAACAAATTTTAACAAACCTTATAGATAATGCGGCAAAGTATTCCACAGACGGCAAAACCGTCACAATATCTACAGAACTTTCTGAAAACTTTGTTGAAATAAAAATAACTGACGAAGGTGTCGGCATAAAACAAGAAGATTTTGATAAAGTATTCAAAAAATTTAGCCGTCTTGAAAACCATTTAACCAGTACAACACAAGGCAACGGATTAGGCTTGTACATTACAAAACAATTGGTTGAAAATATGGGCGGTCAAATCAGTTTTACATCAGAAATCAATAAAGGCACGATTTTTAGACTTCTCATGCCTGTATATAATCAAGAGGAGGTTTTGAGATGCTCTCACAAATCTTGATTATTGATAAAAGAAAAGAGCTTTCTACCAAGTACAAAAGGAACTTGGAAGACGAGCAAACCGCAGTATCTGTCGCGAGAACCCTAAAAGACGCTATTGGTTTAATACGTATTATTGAACCGGATTTGATAGTCGTATCCGATTCAATTGAAGAAGAATTAACACGCTTTTGTGAAAAAATCAGGACTCTAACTTATAACACTCGTCCGACAATAATTGCGCTATCAAAATCCGCAGACTTTAACGACAGAATTAATGTTTTAAGCTGCGGTGCGGATGATTTTTTGAGTGAACCGGTTAATATAGAAGAATTCAAAGTAAGAATAAAAGCACATTTAAGACGAGATATAGAGCTCAATCTTGATAGTGTTACACAAATACCGAACAAAAAATATGTTCAAAAAGCTCTTAGGCGTTTGCTGAATTCTGACAACAAGCAAGCCGTATTACTGGTAGGAGTCGAGAATTTAGAAAATTATAAAAGCATTTATTCGGATATTGCGGGTGATAAATTACTCCAAACACTCGCTGCGATTACAAAATCGGCACTAGATTCTAACGATTTTTTAGGACAACTTAATGAAAAGAATTTTATCATAATTACAAATCCTTTCAGTGCGGAAAAAATGGCTGCTTTTTTAACTTTTGCTTTTGATACAGTTGCTCCAAAATTTTATTCAGAACAAGATGCAAAACGCGGTTATACATTGATGAAAGGCGATAGAGAAGCCGGTATGAGAGCGAATTTTGTATCTATTTTGATTGGCGGAATTCTTGATAATTATGACTTAATTTCATCAGAAGAAGCTTTGCTGGAAAAATTATTTGCAATAAAGAAAATCGCAAAAATCCCTAACGGTTCAAATTATGCGATAGACAGAATTAAGTTAGCTGGAGAGAATTCTGTAATCACACCAAAAATTAATAGAAAAATTTATATTCATGAACCGGATGAAGCTTTAACACTCTTGCTCAGAACAACATTGGAACTCCAAGGGTATGAAATTCAAGAAGAATTAAATCTTGAAGATGATGAACAGCCAAGGGTAATAATTTTAGATAGCGCAGATGATATGTCCGACTTAGAGGTTTGCAAAGATTTGAAGTGTCGACTAAATTTTGTTAATACAAAAATAATTGTAACTAGTACAACCAGAGAAAAATCTGCAATTTTGGATGCCGGCGCGGATTTATACTTGCCAAAACCTTATGAAATCGCAGATTTGATACATTGGATTGAAAAATTAATCTAAGGATTTAATCTAAAATTTAATTGCGAGATTCAGAACAAACCCTACTTAAAACAACTTTCAACTCAAATTTCTAATTTCCAAAGGGCGTTCTAACTTTAATAAAATTTCCGCTTGCAAAAAAAGATTGATGTGATAAATTAATAATATAAACTGAATATTTAACTTATGCGTCTGTAGCTCAGCTGGATAGAGCATCTGCCTTCTAAGCAGAGGGTCCCGCGTTCGAATCGCGGCAGGCGTATTTTTTTGTAAAAAGAGCCACTTATGTGGCTTTTTTGTTGTATTTTCAAGGCTTTTACCTGTTCTATTAAAGAAATGT
>CABQIM010000023.1 GCA_902464375.1 uncultured bacterium
TTGTTTGACTTCCTTATTTTCGTTTTCTTTAACATTTTGAGTATTATTTTGGTTTAAAGAAATTTCCTGCGCATTTTCTTTTCTCTTTTTATTAAAATGCTCACCAATTTTATTTGCAATAGGAGTAATCACTACAGGAGTTGCATAACGGTAAATTACTGTAAAAGTAGCTAAACCCATTAATGCACCAAAACATTTCAATTTAGGTCCTAAAGATTTTATCGCATTTGCGCATTTTTCAGGAGATAAGTTACCATCTGCCATTGCTTTTCGCATCAAGCCTGAGTATCTATATTCCATATTTTTATTAAAATTTCGTAATACGTGATCAACACCATAAGCACATATAGTTGGAACGATAAAACAACCAACCTGATTAATACCTAATGTATTTCTTTTATCAGCATCTAATTTTTTATTAGTAACGGTTTGGTAAAAATATACGCTACTTGTTAGCAATGAACCAGTTGTTGCCATATGTTGAGTCATCTGGTTAGAGGCACCTGCTAGTTTGTGTGATACAGAATGGAGCCATTTTTGGTTAAGCATTTTTTCTGCATACTTTTCTCCATAAAATTTACCAACTGCATCTCCAAAACCACCTTTAAAAGATGGATTATTATTTTCTTCTTTTACAGGTTGACTGTCATTTTGTTTTCTAGCCTGATTATAATTAATTGTATTTAAAGATTGTATTCTCATTATGCAGCCACCTTTCCGGATTTCTTCTCTTCATCTTTTTGGGCAACATTATTTTGTTCATTTTGTATTTGAATTTGATTTTCTTCAGGCTTCTTTTTCTTTTCCAAATGGAAAACTTCTTTTAAGATAACCGGAATCAATGCAATTGTTGACGCTGCTACAACTGGTCTTGTTACAATATCAGGTAACCAAATCAATAGTTTATATAAGATTGTGTTACTAGCATCTGCATCTAACATGTCTTGTGTAATCTTTGTTCCTAATTTTTCAGGAACATTTACACCATCATAATCTTTTATATTTGTTTGATATGCGCAATATTTTGTTGCTTTTTTACCCATTGTTTCTGTACGTTTTGTACCGGAATACAATGGCATAGATTCAAATGTTTCTTTATATGATGATAAGTAAACATTATCTAATAAATCAGGCATAAACTGTGAACCGTCTTTATTTTTCCATTCTAAAGGATTTATGCGCTTACCTTCTTTTTCTATTGTGTTAACATCTAAATCTTTAAAAGTTTCACCTAAGAAATTCTTATCTGCCAAACCTAATGAGAAGTAATTTTTACCCATACCTTCTTCATTAATTTGAATAAACATATCTTTAGCTTTTAAGTTTAGTTTATTACCATTTTTATCAACCCATTCGCTAACAGGTTTATTTTTTATAGCATTCATATCAACATCAAAACCAAAATCAGCTTTTAAAGTATTTTCAGAAAGACTCTTGATTGGTCGTGGTTTCGCTACCATCATAACGTTCTTTGTTTCTGTTGAGAACTTATGACCGGTTTTATCAAGCCATTCAGACATTGGTTTTCTCATACCTTTTGCATCCGTAATCGATTTCAAATCAATATGAGGGAACATGTCTTTCAAAAATTCTGCTTTCAAATTTGTTAACAAGTTCTTTTGTGCGTGTTTAACACCTTTTGAGAATGGTACACTAATTGCAAGTGAACTAATAACACCAACTGCACCGGATGAAATTGAGTGAGCTGATGCGTACATGTTATTTTCTTTATCTTTTGATGGCAAAGCCATAATAGTAAGTGGTCTTGCCAAACAGCAGATTATTGCAGAAATAGCAGCTTGCACGAATACTTCGTGACTCATCAAATCCAATGCTTTATTAAAAACACCGCCGGTGAGAATACTATCATACCATTTTTTCTCTTTTCCTGCGGTGTTTTTATAATGCTCAGCCATCTTTTCTGCTGACCTCAAAAATTCTTTCTTACCCTTAAATGACACTTTGCCCACAAACGTATCATCTTTAGGTTGTGAATCTTTAAGTCGCATCTGTTCTGAATAATTCAATCTAATCTCTTCATTAGGGATATTACTATTATTGTCGGTTGATTTCATTCTCCCCAAGGAGCTTAGATTTTGCGTTGTATGAATCTTCATCATAGTTTCCAATCTAAATTTTCTGTCTACACATTTATCTTAAAACAAAGCAAAAATATTTTTGCTAGTTTGTGACAAATTTGTTACATTTAGTCATAATTGGGGTAAACAAAGAAACCTCCATTATTAGGGAGGTCGCAGTCGTTCGAGCGTGAACGAGCTATGAATGCGGGTGGGTATTGATACAAATGCTTTTTGCTTTTTTATGCTATTATTCAGAATATGAAAAAAGTTATCTTATTTTATTTAATATTATTATTGTCATCACAAAGCTGTTTAGCATTCGATTTGGACATGACTGTTGATGACGATATTAGAAAAAACTACAATTCCGGCAAATTACAGCATGACATGCATACAGAAGATACAAATGAATTACTTCCGACTCTTCCGGATATTTCTAAATACAACGAATCAGCTAAAAATGAAACGCAGCAGACTGTAAAAGAAGAAATAAATATTCCTGCAAAAGAACCTGATTATACGGTGCCAAAAGCTCTTTCAGGCAATATTAAAATAAGAAAAGGGACAGTAATTAATGTTGTTAACTCGACAAAAGTTAACGATTGGTTGGCAAAAGGGAACACTATCAAATTTTATACAAAAGAACCTCTTGTGAAGAAAAAGTATACAATTCCATCCAATACTGTTTTTTATGGTGAAATTATTGAAACTCACCAACCACAAATTACTTGTAACGGTGGGCTTGTAGTAATTAGAGTAAGAAAAATGGTTTATAAAGGTCAAACAGTCCCTATAAATGCTTACATTACAAGAGCTAATGACAAAATGATTTTTCTCAACAATATTAAAGGAAATAGAACTTATTTAAAAACAACTTACCAAAAGGGAAATTGGGGAAGAACAATGTTTAACAAAATGATGACCATGACTATTAATCTTGGAGGCGAAGGCTCTACAATATTATTATCACCATTTCCTTTTGCATACGGTACAATATGCTTTGGTCTAAATACACTAACATCTCCTATTTGCGCATTCTTCTCTAAAGGCGGTCACGTATCCATTCCGACAGGAAGCCGATTTAGAATTAAATTCTTAGATGATACTTTCGTTAATTAACTATTATATGGAGTTTTTTTTATATTCATGATAACATTGTTTCGGGATAGTTTATCAAGGAGTATAGATGGAAAAATTTGTCGGGCTAATTGGGATTGTTGTAATATTTTTGATTGTTTTTTTGATGTCTAACAATAGAAAAGCAATTAATTACAAAACCATTGGAACAGGATTTTTATTACAAATATTATTAGCGATATTTATTTTTAAAGTTCCAATTGGTCAAAAAATGTTCCTCATGATAGGTCTTTTTATCCAAAAAGTTCTTGAGTTTGCTACAGAAGGCGGTCTATTTGTTTTTGGTCCTCTTCTAAAAAATATGAGATTAGATGAATTATTTGGTGCCGGAAGCAGTATTTTTGCAGTTCAACTGATTTGTACAAATATTTTCATGATGGTACTTGTTAATATTCTTTATTATTATGGCATTATGCAAAGAGTTGTTGCAATTTTAGGCAAAGCTATGAATAAAATAATGCACATATCTGGTGCAGAAGCCCTATCTAACGTAGCAAGTTCTTTTGTTGGTCAAATTACAGCACAAATTATGATTAAACCGTATTTAGAAAAACTTACACGCTCTGAGTTATTAGCCTCTATGGCTGGCAGTATGGCTTGTATTTCCGGTGCAATAATGCCTATATATATAGGAATGGGAATTCCAGCACACTACATCTTGGCATCATCAGTTATGGCTGCCCCTGGTGCAATGATTTTAACAAAAATTGTGTTTCCGGAAACCGGTGAACCTGAAACAAGAGATCATATTAGAATTTCTAAAAGAAGAACATTTGCAAATGTCTTCGAAGCAATTTCAAATGGTGCTTCTGAAGGTATGAAAGTTGCAATTAACGTTACTGCAATGATTTTGGCGCTTGTAGCACTCGTAGCCTTTATTGATTGGATATTAGGACTTGGTGGCATGCTCTGCTATAAATATATTCCGGGTTGCTCACACTTAGCATTCTTAAGTCATTTATCACTTAAACTAATTTTAGGTAAAGTATTTGCAATCTTTGCGATTATTATTGGTGTTCCATTAAAAGACGCATCTACTGTTGGCGCATTAATGGGAACTAAGCTTGTACTTAATGAAATGGTTGCATACGTTGGTTTAACACACGTTGCAAATATTATTACACCGAAAAGTTTTATGCTAGCAAGCTTTGCTCTTTGCAGCTTCGGTAACTTTGGTTCAATCGCAATCCAAATTGGTGGTATCGGCGAGTTAGCTCCTAACCAGAAGAAGAACCTTGCAAGATTGGGCTTAAGAGCATTGATTTGCGGTACTTTAAGCTGTTATTTATCAGCAGCAATCGTTGGAGTTATCCTGTAGTAAAAATTCATTTTCTATAAGCCCATTAAGGTGGATAATATTTGAGATACGTTCTGATAACAGAGTCAGCATATTTATGTAATTGTTTCTTTCTGCGCTCAGCTTTTTTGAACTTTCGCAGCTTGCACCATAATACTGCCCATTAAACTCGTACTCCAAACAAGAGTTCTTAGTCATTTTCACGATAGAATCAATAATATAAAGTTCATCAAAAGCTTGCTGACAATAATTCTGCAAAGCCTGCTTTTCGGCCATTAAAAACCTCCATAATCCAATTATACTTAATCCCTATTTATAGTATAAAACGATTATAAAAATTATCGTTAATATATTTTCCGATACAAATTATTTACAAGTAATAAAAGCATTTA
This sequence comes from uncultured bacterium, assembly GCA_902464375.1. Taxonomy (GTDB): domain Bacteria; phylum Cyanobacteriota; class Vampirovibrionia; order Gastranaerophilales; family Gastranaerophilaceae; genus CAG-196. The sequence goes on from CABQIM010000023.1 coordinate 4,908, forward strand.
GATATTGAATTAATTCATTAAAACCAATATTACTATCATTTTGGTTACGATTACGTAAATATTCTAATATAGTATTCAATATTTCTATAAAGGTTGATTCGCTTATATTATTCTTAGAAAAATCGTCATAAACATCCAATATATAAGCATACGTGTCTTGACCACCAGCTTTTTTAATATTTATAAATGCAGCCTTAATTTCATCATTATCAAAATTTACATTTATAATATTATAGTAAAGTATTGCTGAATGCTGCATTCTTCTAAGAATTTCATCTTCCGGAATATATTGCATCATTGTTTCAAAGTAATTTACAAAACTTTCATATAAACGATCTGAATTGAATTTTTTGTAATTAAATTTGGTAATAAAGAAATCCTTTAAAAACACACAAACTTCATCATCATTTAAGAAATATTTATCCTTAATGTTTTTCCATTCGTTTTCTAAACCGATTTCCGCCAAATAATCAGTAATCAAATCAAGTTGATTAATATTTTTACTCTCATTTAATTTATAATAAAGATTTCTATTGGATACGTCGTTCGTTTCTACAAGCGTAATTTCAATCTTCTTTAACATTGTAAAAATCTTGGCTGCTTGAAGCTTTTCAGACTTAATCTGTAACCAGAAATTATGCAAAAGAACAAACATCCTTGACTGTTTTTCGTGTCCGGACAATCTTTCACCATTGATAATTTTATTATAAATAACAGCGTCCTTCTCATTTAGTCGAAGCTTTGAACGTTCTCCATGTAACAAGTACTTCTTACGAATAGTGCTAATCGCCTTATCATTCTGAGCAGACGTTTTTTTATAACATTCACAGACAGCATGAAGAAGTAAAGACAAAGACAATATACGATTTATACCGTCTACTATAGTAAAACTATCAAATGTTTTTTGGTTTACGTAAACTAATCCTAAATCTATTCTACGGGTAAATTGTTCATCTTCAGTCATTAAATCAAGAAAATTTACAAGCTCATCGTCACATTTAGCATAACTTAATGTGTACAAGTCTTTTGCAGTATTCAAAAATTCCAGAAGATTAACAACTTTCATATTCTACTCTGTTAACATAAAACCACCGGAAGGTACATTTTTCAAATTATCACCTTCAATTTTTGCACGTAAGTTTTTAATATATTTATAAATATAATCTCTTGGTAAATCCAACAAACTTGCCAAATCTTTAGCATAAACCGTTTTACCTACATTATTTAAGAAATAATCAAAAACCATTTGTTCTCTATCTGTAAGTGAACGTTTTAATGTTATTTGTATATCTTTTTTAGCAGCTACTTCTTCTACCTTTTCCAACACAGTAGGAGCCTTTTCTTTTATTTGCCTTTTGGGTGCAACAGCTTTTTGCTCAACATTAGGAGTTTCAACTTCTTGAACCTTTTTCTTATTCAACAATTCATTTCTACCAATTGAAAATGGTGTATGAGAAATTTGACGTTCACGCTCAAATGCACGTTCTGCAATTTGAGAAAAACCATCATTCATTTTTGAATTTGTGTTAGAAGAAGTTCCCTTCTTCATTACTATATCAACAACGTCATCGGTTGGTTTGCTTTCTTCAACTTCTTTTCCTAATCTGGCAGCAAATTCTTCCAGTGTTATTTTTTCGAGTGAGCTTCTCCACTGTCTTATCTCTTCCTTCGTCAAATAATTAGGCATCAAATATCTCCTATACTAATCTATGATAGTCTTAATTCCCCATAACGGATTTCTTTATTATAATGTATCACAAAATTTGAAAAATTAATCAAAATATTGCACGATGTAAAGATTTATTTTCAAACCTTAATATTCTTGTACAACTCTTCCCGGAAGGTGATTTTGCTGTACAGTATATAATAAAGATTCTGCACTTTGTTTGCTTTTAAAAAGTCCAACTTGTAATGTATAATTATTAGAACCGATACATTTTACAATCGGATTCAATCCGTTACCTGATTCTTGAATAATTTCTTTTGCAACCTTAGCTTGTTCTGCAGAAGTATATGTTCCGACATAAACCTTGTAAACAGGATCAGCTTTTGGTGTAACAGGCTGCGGAGCATCGACAGTAACATCACCTGACTGGCTGTTAGAATTATCTACTGTCGTATTTTGATTAACATTACTCTTTGAAGTATCTTTTTGAACATCATCTGCTTTGCTCATCAAGTCAGAGAAATTCTTTCCCTGATCTTCGCTTTGAATCATAGATAATCTATCATCTACAATCTTTTTAGTTTCATCCTGTTGAGAATCAACAGTTTCTTGCTGATAATCACCTATAGAAGTATCAACAGACGGTGAAAAAGATTTTATTAAAAATGTAAACACAAGAAGCATTCCAAAAAATGAAAGAATAAATATCTTAATTAAAGAGTTATCTTTCTGAGCTTCTTTCTTCATGTATTTTTTATACCCGAATTGTTTCCCCATTTTATACTCCACGAACTTTAGTACTAGCTAATTTTATATCTTCAATTTCTTCTGAATAACGCTTCATAACTTCCAGAGCAAATTCTCTAATATCTTCGATTCCCAATTCGCTCGTTAAACCGGAAGCTTTTACAGGTGCACCTTCTGACAAAATATTTAAACCTGTATGAATCAAAATTGATGTAGTTGATTTTGTAGCAATAGAAACCGAAAGCTTTCTGCCGTTAATCATCAAATCATCGCCGTTTCTAACAACAAAGACTCCACGTTCTTCTAATAATTCTTTTATTATACAAATTAAAAGTCGTTGTCTAAAAACACCTTCTACAAGCTCTACACCGAATTGTTCTGTTATAAAGCTCAACATCAATTTGCTATAAATCGGCTCATTATTAATAACATCTTCGATATCAACCATTTCAGTCAACTTAACTTCACATTCACCTATAAATGCAACAATTGCATCACCTTGAAGTTTAAAATTTTTATAAATCCAATGAGGCGCCAATTGTGAGCCTATATACTTAATCTCTTCTTCTATTAATTTTGTTTTCATAAACCTACTCAAATAAAATTTCTAAATACTTTTCCCCGTGATTTGCGATTAGTGCGTTTTTCAAGTGCCTACAGGATTCACATTTGCCACAATGCTTCTCTCCAGACGCATAACAACTATGTAAATACTCCAACGGCATTGAATTCTGCATTGCAATTTTTACTATATCATCCTTAGAATAATTAATCAAGGGCGCTATAACTTTAGGCTTCTTTAATGTAGATGTTTCAAATACTTCTGAAATGTGTTTACGAAATTCCTCTGTATTATCAGGGAAAGTCGCACCTTCATCTTTATTTGCCCCAAAGAGAATATAATCATACCCGAAAGAATCAGCAAATGACGCAGCTATATTCAAAAATAAGCCATTTCTATTAGGTACCCATACAGAAGCTGCGCTTGCTTGTGTCCCTAAACCTTCTGTCGGAATTTCATTATCGGAAACAAGAGCAGTTTTGCAAATTTCTTTCAACCAATCCAGCTTAATTACTTTATGCTCAATATTATAATATTTTGCAATCTTTGAGGAAGCTTCAATTTCTTGCTTAGCAGATTTTTGTCCATAATCAAAAGTTAGAGCCAACTCAATTTTATATTCATTTTGCGGATAACCTAAAGCAACCAAAGAATCTAAACCACCAGATAGTAAAATTATTGCTTTATTCATAATATTCTATTCATCCTCACCATCTTCATATTCTTCTATCAAGTTTTTCGCTTCGTCCTTTAGAAATTCGCTATAACTAGGTAATGATAAGACTTCATCCAAAATATCACTGCCATAAATATTATAAAGTGCAATCAATGCATTTTTCTGCACTTCTTCATCTTCATCATGTAAAGCCGATTTAATCAACGCTGGAGCCTCTTCAAAATCACTATTCATTAGTCCTTCGATAGCGTTAATTCTTACCATTGGAGCAGAATCCATAAGAGCATTTTTTAATACTCTCAAAACTTTCGTATTATTAGGATTTAATCTGGCTAAAGCTTCAACAATACGTTCCTTCAAGAAGGAAAATTTACCCAGAAGCCCTTGTTTAGCATCCATTATCGCAACAAGCGGATCAATTGCGCTCATATCACCCAGCAGTCCCAGCGCAAAGGTTGCAGATTCTTTTACATAAACGGATTTTTCATCTTCATCACTTACTACATCAATCAAAGGCTCTACAGCAAACCTATCACCAACTCGTCCTAGCGAATCTGCACAAGCCAAGCGTACTTTATAGTTTTCATTTTTATCATTTAAACAATACAACAAAGCACCAACTGTAGAAGTATCTTTATAATTAGCAATAGCCTTAGCTGCCAATACTCGGGCATTTATATACTCATCAGAGTCTTCTTTTTCGATATTTTTTAACAATAATATATCAAGCAGTTTTGATAATATCTTCTGATTTTTATGTGAATCAACAAGTTTAATAATTCCACTCAGCAAATCAGACTCTTTTACATTTGCTAATAGATATTCATAAAAACCCACAATGTCATCTAGAAATTCTTCTTCTCGTTGAATATTAGAAAGAACAACCGGCGCAGCCTCTTTTCCAGCTCCGCACTTCTCCAATATTACACTAAAATCTAAAGCATTTTCTACCACACGATTAACATACAATAAAAACTTTTATTTAGCAATCATAACAAGGGTTTCACTGCTAATAATGTATATATTTGCTTAACATAACTTCACATTTCAAATAAAAAAGGCAATTTTCAAAAAGTGAAATACTTTATATATACATAAGAGAATTTTAATAAGGATTATATAATGAAAGAAGAAGAATTAAACGCAACAATGTCAGTTATCGCAGACCCAATCAAAAACGTATACAGATTGGATTCAAGAAAAGATATCGAAGAAATTCAAAGAATTTGCAGAATTTTTGCTATTTCTGAAAAACAAGCTAATAAACACAAAATGTTGTCTATCAAGAACTTAGCAACATTTAGATTAGTTTTGAGCAACAACTAAGAATGATAAATTTATATTTATAATCCGCCGACTAATAATAGCCGGCGGTTTTGTTTTATGAATATAATTAGTAATTCCTAACGACAAGCTTGGCGCATTCCCTCCCTTTATAGGGGGAGGTACAGCTTCTTCTAAAACTTTATTCTCGCCCGCAACATCCATTGAGCGGGAGAGATGTCACGTTAGTGACAGAGAGGGAAGGGTGGGGGCTAATTTAATTCCCCAATTCATGCAAAATAACTTTATAAACACCATCGATAATTATTAAGTTTTGTAACAGATTTATGCCTTAGTGAAATCACATATTTTTTAAATACTTTATATATATGTAAGATAAATATAAGGCGTAAGAAGATGGCTAATACAGCAGCATTATTAGGAACATTATTAAATACTAAAGCAGACATTAACTACTACACTCAACAACAAATTTATTGGAGTGGTAAGTATGAAGCTAATAGCGCTAAACTTGAAAAACAAGTTAAGTATGAAGAAAAATGGCAAAGCGCTTATGATTCTGCTATTGATAATACCAAAGATTTAACAGCTGGTGGTTATACAGTAAAATCCGGTAACCAAAATACACAAGTTGCTGACGCTTACGCACACGCTAAAGTAAAACAATATAACGAAGAATTATCATTAGAACTTGCAGAAATGGACGTGGAATACGATACAATGCAAACAATGTATGAAGCTATGTTGGAAGAATTAAGAGCACAAAAAGATTCCGAAAACACAGCAGTACAAAACGCTGCTCAAGATACTGGTTTATTACAATCATAGAGTTAAACTCAACATATTTTATCTGTATACTTTTGAAGCATTGTACATTAGAGAAGCAATCGTCATTGGACCAACTCCCCCAGGAACAGGCGATATATATTTTACACTTGGTGATACGATATCAAAATCAACATCACCGGTAAGCTTGCCGTTGGCATCTCTAAATATGCCGACGTCAACGATAACAGAATTTTTATTATCCATCTTACATCTTACAACTTTTTTTCCAACCGCAGATATTACAATATCAGCGGTTTTTATTTTGCTTTCAATGTCTTTTGTATAAGAATGACACACTGTTACAGTTGCATTTCTATTCAAAAGCATTTGCGCCATAGGACGACCTACAATATTGGAACGACCAATAACAACGGCATCTGCACCACTTACCGAAATATTGTATTCATCCAAAAGCATTAAAATTCCTTGCGGAGTAGCCGGATAAAAATACGGTTCCAAACCAATTGCCAACTTACCAACATTTTCCGGAGAAAAACCATCTACATCTTTCTTTGGAGAAATTGCCATTATAACTTTATTTTTGTCAATATGCTTTGGTAGTGGAAGTTGAACCAAAATACCTGTCACATCATTATCTTTATTCAAATCTTTTATAATTGAAAGTAACTTATCTTCTGTAGTATTTTCTTGCAATTCAATAATAGTAGATTTTATACCGACTTTTTCTGCTGCCAATTTTTTATTGCGAACATAAATCTTACTTGCAGGATTTTCACCAACTAGAACAACGACAAGATGAGGTTTTACACTAAGCCCAGTAACACGCTCTTTTACCTTATCTAAAACTTTTAAAGAAACAGCTTTTCCATCCAAAATCATCTTAGCTATTCTCCTGTGGCAAATTTAGTCTAAAATAGAATTCATTAACAGCATTTTTAACATTTTCTGACACTCTATCAATTTTACCGGATGACAAAGCTTCATCAAATGGAACAGTTCCTAAAACATCAATTTCTGATTCTGCCAAATTAGCCGCAATTTCATTCATATCTTCGTTTTTAACTTTATTCAACACAATCCCTAATTGACCACCTGCAGCGTATTTTGCAGAGAATTCTGCTATACGTTTTGCTAAATTAATAGAATCAATTGTCGGATTTGTTATAATCAAAGCCAAGTCAATATCAGTATCTACAAGTTGGTTCAAGTATTTTAAATCAAATTCACAATCAAAAATAACAAAATCATATCTCTCAATCAAACGTTGGCAAGCATCATTAATTTGAGCTGTAATCGGGCACCTGCAATCTTTTGCGCCTACAAACCAAGAAACAATAATATCAACATTATCATTCAGCGGCACTAAAATATCTTCCATTGCCCATTCTATATATTCGTGTTTAGTCATTCCTTCCGGAATACCGGTTTTATATTCGTGCTTACCGCTTCTAATACCATAAATAGTATTTCTTATATCAAGCCCGAAAGAATGAGCCAACTCACTTGTTAAATCATTATCAAACAAAAGAATAGATTTTGTCGGAAATTTTTCTTGTAAAATATTCAACATAGCTTTAGTGATAGTAGTTTTACCACTTCCGCTTTTTCCAGTAATTGCAATTTTTTTTGTCAAACCAAACCTCTTAAAATAAATTTATATACAAATTTTATCATAAAAATGCCGCATAACAAAACAAGGCAGTCAACAAACAAATGACAACTGCCTTGATATATTTCAAGATTAAGTTTAAAAATTATCAATACTAAAATTTATCAAACAAGTCCTTCTTTTACCGCTTTTACAGCAGCTTGAACTCTATCATTTACACACATCTTTTGCAAAATTGAGCATACGTGCGCTTTTGCAGTATGAACACTAACTATCAATTCTTTTGCAATTTCTGTATTGCTTTTACCTTCAACAAGATGTTTAAGAACCTCATACTCTCGTTCTGTCAAAGGTACACGACCTTCGTCAGAAGCCTTATCTTTTAAAATTCCTATAGTTTCTTGCTTTGGGAATGAATCTAAAACTTTTCTTGCAATTACAGGATCAAGCCAACATACCCCATTATTTACATCCCTAATGACATCCGCTAATTTAGAAGGATCGATATCTTTCAAGCAATAAGCCATAGCACCGGATGATAAAGCTGCAATTACTTCTTCTTCTCTATCGTGGGAAGTTAAAGCAATTACTTTGATATCTTTATTCATTTCCTTAACCTTAACAGTCGCTTCAATTCCGTTCATACCTGCAAGACCTAAGTCCATAAGTACAATATCCGGTGAATATTGAGCAATCAGTTTAAGCCCATCGAGAGCATTATCGCTTTCTGCAACAACTTTTATATCTTCATTGGAATTTAATGCACATCTCAAACCCACTCTTGTTAATTTAAAATCTTCAATAATAATTACACTTATTGTTTTCTTCTCTGTTCCTACCGCTGTTGTCATAAAAATATCCTCCTATCGGGCTTACACCCTGCTATTATATTAAATAATAGACACATTGTGCAGTATATTACCCGATTTACTTATATTTAATTTACATTAATTATAAAGAAAACATATTTAATAAAATTATACGTAATCATTAATCAAATCAACAACTTCGCATACAGAGTAATTTTCTGTTGTAACAAAGAGCGTTTTCCCTGTTTTTTCTTTTACATAATCCAGAGAATTACCGTCTAAAAATAAGTTTGTATATGGTTTAAGCATTATAGACGGAACTACAATATAATCCGCTTCAACATCTTTTATAGAATTAATCAAATCTTCTGATGTTATTAACCCCGCAACAGTTATATTCTTTCCCCAATAAGTTGATTTTACAGGGTTTACAATTGTTATAAGATTTTTTATTTTGTTTAGTCCGGCAGAAATATGTTCAAATGCAGATTTTGCAGCAACCGAACATGCAAAACATATCGTTAAAGGTTCAGCAAGTTCTTCCGGCAGCTCCATTGCATCAAAATCGTCCATTATAGTTCTCAAAGAACCAACACCATCATCAAGTTGTGAAAAATTACCATAATAATCTGATTCCGGAATATTTTCTCCTGCTAAAAGAAAAAATTCATCGGAACAAGTTGCCTTTGGATATTTAGATGCTATTTCGATTGTTTTTTGGGCAATCTCACTATCAACTGTTTTTAATTCATCTGCCCTAAATTGCGTAATTCCAACTGGCACAATTGCAATTGATAACACAGCATCACCTAAAGAGGACAAATCCTTTAGCGTCCTATCTAATTCTGCTCCATCATTATACCCAGGGCAAAGTACGATTTGAGTATGAAAAGGTATTTCCTTATCCTTAAACCATCTCAAATTATCCATAATTTTTGCCGCGTTTGGATTTCTTAGCATTTTTACACGCAATTCCGGATTAGTCGTATGAACAGAAATATAAAATGGGCCAAGATGTAATCTTGAGATACGTTCTCTATCTTTATCGTTCAGATTTGTAGTAGTTATATAAGTTCCTTGTAAATATGAAAGCCTGTAGTCATCATCCTTTATGTAAAGAGTTTTTCTAAGTCCTTTTGGCTGCTGTGCCACGAAGCAAAAAATACAATTATTTAAGCAAGGTTTAACTCTATCGAAGACAGCACTTTCAAAAACGATACCCAAATCTTCGTCATAATCTTTTTCCAGCTCAATTTCTTCAATTTCGCCATTTTTTTTCTGAATTTCGACTGTGATTAATTCATTTTTACAAAGATAATTGTAATCAATCATATCCTGCAATTTTTCACCATCAATTGAGAGAAGAATATCACCAGTTTCGATTTCCAATTCTTCCGCTATAGAATCCGCTAAAACTGAACTAACGACTGCCGGCATTAGCAAATCCCTCCACAAGAGAAATAAAATTTCTGTATTCACAAGTTAAATTATCAAAAACCATACTTGGAAAATACGAAAGTTCCTTTGTTTTTACAAGATTTTTTGTATCTATCAATATACTTTCAGCCTTTGATTTCAGATGCTTAAACATTATTAACTGTTCTTCATTATTCAATACACCTGCACAAGCTAGTTTAATTCTAGCTGAAGTCAAGAATTGAATTGGATTTTCTAAAGGCGGTGCTACTAAAAGCCGTTTTAATTCTTCAATACCATCATTAGTTATGGAATAATAAATTGAAGGACGACCACCACTCGACATAGTTTTCTGTGATTTTATAAAACCGGACTCTAGAAGTCTGGATAAAGCTGGCTTTATCGTTCCATAACTCGGGGTTGTAAGAACAGAAAACTCACTTCTTATTTCTTTAGAAACTCCATACATTGTTAGAACTTTTCGGCTTAGTTCAAATAAAATTAATAACTCAATCACTTGCTAATCAAAACCTCTATCCTTCATTCCTTATTAAAGAGATAAATTCATGTGTCAACTTATCACTCCATTTTTTGTTACTTTCTTCTCTAATTAAATCAAGAGCCTCATCCGTAGACATAGCTTCTCTGTATGGCCGATTTTCTAACAAAGCAAAATAAGAGTCAATTATCAAAATAATTTGCGACTCAATTGGAATTTCATCTCCTGCTATTTTTGCCGGATAACCTGAACCATTCCAGTTTTCGTGATGTTTTTCAATAATTGGAAGAACATCAACTACATTAGAGATTGGACGCAAGATTTCTCTAGCTGCAAGCAACGGATGTTTTTTTATAGAGTCCTTCTCAGCTTCTGTTAAAGGTTCTTTTTTTCTTAAAACTTCCTTAGGCAGCATTGTATTACCAATATCATAAAGTAAAACCGCTATTTTTAATTTGTCAATTTCGTCTTTTGTTAAGTCAAATCGTTTTGCAAGAAGTGTCGCTAGTTCTACTTTTTGCTTTACGCTGCCTTCAATATGTTCCGGATTATAAGTGCTCACAAGAGCATCTGCGACCTGATACAATTTGGTATTATTCGTACTCATATCTTGCAATTTACCTGTTAAAAGCCTTGATGTTTTGTCATCAATAGGAATTCTATGTTTTGTTAAAATATCAACAAATGTATTTACCGCAATTTCTTGCCAAGAAGTTTCATAATCAGGACGAGCAATCGTCACTCTATTTCTACCATTGCGCTTTGATTCATACATCGCTCTATCAGCCAACTCTAGCAAATCTTCGATATCTTCTGAGTGCTCTAAATAGGTTGCAACACCTAAACTTGCGGTAATATGACCAATTTTCTCCAATTCAACCGCTGCAATTGCCTTTCTAATACGTTCCGCTGCAATGCAGCCACCAGCTGAATCAACTCCAGGAAGAAGCAGGTTAAATTCTTCACCACCTATTCTTGCTGCGATATCAATCGAACGTGCATTATTTTTAAGGACTTCTGCTATAGCTTTAATTGCAATATCTCCGTAATTATGACCGTATGTATCATTTATTTGTTTTAAATGGTCTAAATCCAAGCCAATAACTGTAAATCTCTGATTCTGACGTTCTGCACGTTCAGCTTCTTTTTTAATATATTCTTCAAAATAACGTCTGTTGTAAAGTCCGGTCATACCATCTGTAATAGCTTGTTCCTTTACAGCTTGGAATAAATCTGCGATAGTGATTGCAAGTTCAATCTGTTTTGCAAAAAGATTTAAAAAGTTTAATTCGCTATCACTTATACTTTCTCTTGATGAAAATACTATCAAAGAGCCAAAATGTGTATGTTTAGACATTAGAGGTATGAGTATATAAGATTTCATCTTAGCATCTTTTAGAAATGTTCTAACTTTATTTTCATCCAATGATGGCATAAAGCCTTTAGTTAATTGCACAATATTAGTTGATTGAAATATTTGATTATTCTTTATAGAATCTCTTATTTCACTAATATTTGGAAACTGCATTCTGTATTCTGAAACATCACAGCGAAATCTTTGCAGAAACATATTGTTTAATTTTTCACTTGAAGAAGCGACTATTTGCAAGTATTCACCTTCATTATCAGCTTTTTGTTTCACAATAAAACTGCATAAATACCCAAGTTCACCTTGCAAACTATTTACAATAGCATTCAAAACGCTTGATAGCGGCTTAGAAGAATTCATCATGTCCCAAATATGCTGCAAAGTAAGCATCTGACGATTTGCTCTATCAAGTTCGCGCGTTCTATCTGCAATTTCGGCTTCCAATTTTGCATTAATTTCATACACTTCAAGCAATGACTGCTTTCCTGTATAAACAGTTGATTCGACTTGATCTAATTGATTTTTAAAATTTCTTATACTATCAAAGAAGCCCACTTGTGTATTCCTCTAATTCCAAGCTACCTTTAAAGTATAGCATATTTTGAACAGAAATAAAACTATATTAATTATACCATTATCGATTGACAACCATTAGTTTACAAGTTATAATATAAATATGATTAAATCATTTAAACACAAAGGACTTGAAGATTTTTACTCTACAGGTACAACTAAAGGCATTCAAGCTATACACGCAAAACGTCTAAGACAAATTCTTTTAATACTTGATGCTATGACATCTACAGATGATTTGAAATTACCATCGTTACGTTTTCACAAACTAAAAGGAGATATGTCAAATTTATGTTCAATTACAGTACAAGCGAACTGGCGAATAACATTTAAGTTCGACGAAAAATCACAAGATGTTTTTATTGTTGATTATCAAGATTATCACTAAAAAGGAGTATTTTATGAAAATGTTTAACCCACCACATCCAGGTGAAATTCTAAAAGATTTATATTTACCTGACTACAAATTAACAGTTACAGCATTTGCTTTAAAAATAGGCGTATCTAGAACAACAGCTTCTGAATTAGTAAATTGTAAAAATGGTATAACTGCAGAAATGGCTCTCAAACTCGCCAAGGCATTTGGTACATCTCCTGAGCTATGGCTTAATATGCAGCAAGAATATGACCTATGGCAAGCACGCCAACGTGTAAATTTAGATAATGTTGAGGTAATAGCTTTATAAATAAACCCTCCTCGATGGGATTCGAACCCATGATCTTAGGCTTCGGAGACCTACACTCTATCCAACTGAGCTACGAGGAGTTATTATTTAGTTTATCATAAATTCTTCCGATTATAATAGCAAATTTTATTTTTATAAGTTTTATTAGTAATACCGGAGGTCATATGAAAATAACTTCTATACAACCAACTTATACAAGATTCACTAATACATTCAAAAGAAATAACATCGCACAAGAAGAACGTAATATAGAAAATCAAAAACATGATTTAGACAACGAAACTAATCGTATCGCTCAAGAGAAGCGTGAACTAAATCTTGAAATGAACAAGATTCGAGAACAGTCACACGAGCTCGATAACAACCTCCGTGATATTAGAACACAGAAGCACGAATTAGATACTGAATTAGAAAAGTTACAAAAGGATTATTAATTACATATCCAAGCCAAGATCCAAAGTCGGCGCTTTAGCAACAATTGCACTTGATGAGATTATATCAACACCGGTTGAAGCTATATCTTTTACCGTATTCAAATTAACATTTCCACTCGCTTCAACAATAGCTTTGCCATTAATAAGTTTTACACCTTCTCTCATCATATCAAGGCTCATATTATCAAGCATAATAATATCAACTCCGCAAGCCAATGCCTCTTTTACTTGTTCCAATGTATCGCATTCAACTTCAATTTTATGAGCATGAGAAATATGTTTTTTTAATTTTGTTACTGCGTTAGTTAATGAGCCTGAGAACTTGATATGATTATCTTTAATCATTGCACAATCTGCTAGATTAAATCTATGTAAACTGCCACCACCTGTTTTTACTGAATATTTTTCAAAAGCTCTAAACCCTGGAGTAGTTTTTCTTGTATCAACAATCTTTGCATGATATTCACCAACAGCTTTTTGATACTTGTTAGTTTCAGTTGCAATACCACTCATTCTTTGTACATAGTTTAACGCAGTTCTTTCACCCATAAGAATATATCTTGCAGGGCCATCAATGTCAGCTATTTTATCACCTTTTTTAATCACATCACCATCATTGAAGTAAAATTTAATATTTACTTTTGGAGAAAGTATCTTAAACACTGTTTCAAAAACTTCTTTACCGCAGAAAATACCATCAACACGAGAGTTCAATACACAACTCATTGTATCATCTTCTGTTGTTAAATAATCTGTTGTAATATCACCAAAACCAATATCTTCCTGCAAAGCAGCTTTAACGTGTTCTTCTATAAAAAATCTATTTAACATACTCTAACTCCTCTTTTTCAGTTTTTATTATGTTTGAATGTCTTGCAACAGACTCTTTGTTTTTGTAATCAGAACGGCAATGTGCTCCTCTTGATTCTTTTCTTTCAAGTGCAGCTTCAATAATAAGTCCGGCAACAGTAAGCATATTTCTGAATTCGTACTCATCTTGATTCAAGCATTTTCTTGTACGTTTAAAACTATTTTTCAATTTTTCAAGTTCATTTTGTGCTTGTTTTAAAGATTGCTCTGAACGTATAATACCGGCACCATTCCACATAATATCTTTTAATTTTGATTTCATTGATGGAATATCAAAATCTAAATCACTAATTGGTTGAGAATACACGTCAATGGTTTTTCTTATATTATCATCAATCTTTTTAGGCGTGCTTAAATTTGCAAATGACAAGTAATCAGCTAATTCATATGCACAAACAACACACTCTAATAGAGAATTGCTTGCAAGTCTATTTGCTCCATGCAAGCCTGTAGAAGCGCATTCTCCAATTGCATAAAGCCCTCTTAAAGAAGTTCTACCTTCAACAGTTGCTTTTATTCCACCCATGCTGTAATGTGCTGCAGGAGCAACCGGTATAGGCTTTTTAGAGATATCTATGCCACAAGAATCACATCTTTTTGATATTGTTGGAAATCTCTTGAACAATTTCACAGAATCAATCATTGAAGCATTCAAGAATACGTTACTCTTATGTTCTTCACTCATTTCATTAAATATAGCTCTCGTTACAATATCACGCGGTGCAAGTTCACGCTTGTCATGGTATTTTGACATAAATTCATTGCCATGATTATTGACTAACTTAGCACCTTCGCCACGAACAGCTTCTGAAATCAAGAATCTATCCTTGCTTTCCGGACTCAACGCTAAAGCCGTCGGATGGAATTGAACAAATTCTATATCTTGAATAATTGCACCCGCATTATATGCTAAATCAATACCATCACCGGTTGCACCATCCGGATTTGTTGTATATTTGTACAATTGACCCAAACCACCGGTTGCAAGAACAAGAGCTGATGTGTAAACAATTTCATGCTCACCGGTCAATTCATTATAAATAATAACACCTTTACATTCTTGATCAGAATCAACAAGAGCTTCTACTGCTATAGCATTTTGAGCAACCGTGATATTTTCATCTTCATTAACTTGCCTGCATAAAGCTTCTGTTATACCTTTACCAGTAGCATCACCTCCGGCATGAAGAATTCTTCTCATGCTATGAGCAGCTTCTAGAGTGAATGTTAAATTGCCATTTAAATCTTTATCAAAATTAACCCCGCAATCCATTAAATCATTAACAACTTCGTCAGATGCTTGAGAGATATATTCTACAGCTGCTGCATCATTCAAACCTGCACCAGCATTAAGAGTATCCTTAACATGGCTTTCTACTGTATCTGCAGGGTTTTGATGTAAAACACCAACAATACCACCCTGAGCATACATAGAGTTACTTTCTCCTAAACTAGATTTTGTTAAAAGTAAAATTCCATCCGGAAGTTCTATTTGCTGCGAGATTTTTAACGCAGAATATAAACCGGCTGCTCCGCTGCCTATCACTACTACAGAATACTCTGAATACTTCATATCACAATGCTCCGCTTGCTATTTACATTTCATTTACTATTTTAAAACAAACAAGCAAAAGAGAGTATAAATTAAATATAAAGATTTGTTTAACGAATATTAAGTGCCAATATTTTTGGAGAAAGAGTATCATCTATAATAGAAGCCTCTATATCAATATTAGGCGAAAAACTTCTAGCCATTTTTATATCTTCATCATATCCGGTAAAATCACCCATAGCTTTTTTAATTTTTGCTCTATCTACATAAGCTCTTGGATTACCGCCATTTCTATCAATAGCTAAGTCCCAAGCCTTTAATGCTAAATCAAGTCTATCGACAGAACTATATATATCTGCTATACAAGCAAAACCTGCATATGCACTACCATCTTGATTTAAAATACTATTACAGTAAGACATTGCTTCTCTATACTTGCCTAAAGATTTAAAAAGCATTGCAACTTTTAAATAATCATTGAAATAAATTTGTCCTGATTTAATAAAATCATCCAATGCACCTTTTTTATCGCCTTTATAAAGTTTTATTTCGGCTCTATCTTTATACAAAGACTTTAATTCATTATCCGGTGCATACTTAGGTAAAGCATCAATAGCCTTATTCATTTCTTTTAAAGCATCATCTTTTGTTGGATACATTTTAGCCAAATATATTGCATTATTACGATGATGCAAATATTCATTAGTAGAAGATGGCTTTACTATTTTGGCAACTGTATATTTTACATTATCGCCCCAGAAACAAATTTGCAAAAATTTATTTCCCGGAGGACTACAAAACCATGCTACTAACAAAAACGCAACAACAATACCAACTAAAAGTTTGGTATCATCCCTACGTGTATTCTGAATATAATTTACTTTTTTCTTAGCCATTAGCTCTTTCAACTTAGTACATTATTATTGTATAACATTTTTATATAAAAATAAAG
>CABQIM010000024.1 GCA_902464375.1 uncultured bacterium
TTTTTCTTGAACTTCAATTTCTTCAATTCTTGATTTTGTTTGCTCAATCAATTCTTTTGGAGCATTTGCAACAAATTTCGGATTATTAATTCTTCCTGAAAGCGATTTCTTTTCATTGGTTAATTTATCCAATTTCTTTTGTTGACGAGCAACTTCAGCATCCAAATCAATCAAGTCAGCCAAAGGTAAAATAATCTTTGACGCTGAAACAACTGCTGTTGCACTCTTTGGAGGAACAGGAGCGTTCATTTCTGCATAAGATATATTTTCAACTCTTGCTAAACGTTTGATATATGCTTCAATTTCTTCGAAAATCGGTTTTTCATTTTTTTCAGCTCTTATTTCTATATCACATTTGATTGAAGGTGAAATATTGAAACTTTGGCGAACATTTCTCAAAGAAGTAATTGTTTCAAACACCAATTCCATTTCTTGAGCTTCTTTAGGGAAGTCCAATTCTTTTCTAAATACAGGGAAGTTAGAAACAACAATCGCTGACTTCATTTCGTCGTCACCCAACTGTTTAGAAGGTTTTGAAATCAACTGCCATACTCGCTCTGTAATATGAGGCATTACAGGGTGAAGCATTCTCAAAGACATATCAAGAACATATCTCAAAACTCTTTGAGTGTTTGCTTTAAGTTCAGCGTCTTGAAGTTGAATTTTAGCGATTTCAACATACCAATCACAGTATGAATTCCAGAAGAAGTCATAAAGAACGTGAGCAACTTCACCAATTCTGAATTCTTTAATATTTTCATTAACTTCTTTGGCTGTTTTATTCAATTTATCCAAAATCCACTTGTCAGCAATTGTCAGATTTGAATAATCAATATCCTTATCATCAACGCCATCAAGGTTCATCAATACAAATCTTGAAGCATTCCAGATTTTGTTTGCGAAGTTTCTTCCATATTCAAATCTTTCTTCACTCATCTTGATATCCTGACCGCCATAAGTACAAAGTGAAGTCATTGTAAATCTCAAAGCGTCACAACCGTATTTGTCAATAATTTTAACCGGATCAATTGTGTTGCCCTTAGATTTTGACATCTTTTGACCTTTTTCGTCACGAATAAGACCGTGAATATAAACTGTTGAGAATGGTGCTTTTTTCGTGAACTCCAAGCCCATAGTAATCATTCTTGCAACCCAGAAGAAAATAATATCAAAACCTGTTACAAGCGTTGTTGTAGGGTAGAATTTCTTAAAATCTTCACTCTCAGTATTCGGCCAACCCATTGTAGAGAAAGGCCATAACCCTGATGAAAACCAAGTATCAAGACAATCTGTATCTTGTACATAATTTTCAGGATCCGGATTTTCTTTTGCTACAACCATTTCACCTGTAACTTTATGATAATAAGCCGGAATTTGGTGTCCCCACCAGATTTGGCGAGAAATACACCAGTCACGAATATTTTCCATCCAGCCTAGGTAATTCTTTTCCCATCTTTCAGGAACAAACTTAATTCTACCATCTTTTACGGCTGCAATAGCTTCTTTTGCCAAAGGTTCCATTTTTACAAACCATTGTTCAGAAAGAAGCGGTTCAATTGTTGTACCGCAACGTTGACATTTACCTACATTGTGCTCGTGATCACGAGTTCTCAACAAGAAATTGTTGTAGGAAAGCATTCCAATAATTTTCTCTCTTGCTTCGTATCTGTCAAGCCCGTGAAGTTCTTGAGGAACTTCACCACAAGCCTTCATTGTTCCGTCATTATTAATAACCCAAATTGGTTTCAAATTGTGACGTTGACCAACTTCAAAGTCATTAGGATCGTGTGCCGGAGTAATTTTAACAGCACCTGTCCCAAAGTTTTTGTCAACATATTCATCGGCAATAATAGGAATTTCTCTACCTGAAAGCGGAATAATAACTGTTTTTCCAACTAATTCAGAATACTTGTGGTCATCTGGGTGAACAGCAATAGCAACATCACCAAAAATAGTTTCAGGACGAGTTGTTGCAACAATAATAGCACCACTCTCTCCTTTTACAGGGTAAGAAATTTCCCACATGTGACCTTGTTCAGTTGCGTATTCTGTTTCAACGTCAGAAATCGCACTATTACAACGAGGACACCAGTTTACAATATATTTACCTTTGTAAATCAAGCCTTTTTCATAAAGTCTTACAAATACTTCTTTAACAGCGTCTGAACAACCTTTGTCAAAAGTAAATCTTTCTCTTGAACGGTCAAAAGAAGCACCCAAACGTTTACATTGGTCTAAGATTGCGCTCTTATGTTCATTTGTCCATTCCCAAGTTCTTTCAACGAACTTTTCTCTACCCAAATCGTAACGAGTCAAGCCTTCTTTTGCAAGTTGTCTTTCCACAACGTTTTGAGTTGCCAAACCTGCGTGATCTGTTCCCGGAACCCAAAGAGTTTCATATCCTGCCATTCTGTGGTAACGAACCAATATATCTTGCAAAGTTTCGTCCAAAGCGTGCCCCATGTGCAAAACACCTGTAACATTTGGAGGCGGAATTACGATAGAATAAGGCGGTTTGTCGCTTTTTGCATCAGCCTTAAAATATTCGCCATCTTCCCAAAACTTATAAATACTATCCTCAGTATCTTTCGCATCATAAACCGTAGGTAAATCTTCAATTTTAGTTGCTGTCATATATATATCCTTCTTATTTTTTTCGTATAAATAAACAATAGCACAAAAAGATAATTTGAAAAGTTTATATTACGTTTGTCAGCCAAAAGCTTGACAAAAAACGAAAAATCTTAAATAATAGGCATATAATAATTGGATTTTCTAGAGATAAGAGGAGTTTGAGATGTTTAATAATAAGTCGACCATTGCCCCCCCCCCGAAGCTACATTAAAAGGATTTAAACAGGCAAAAAGAGCTGTTAAGCAGATTGGATGCATAGATACAAAGAGGCATCGTCTTTTAAGGTTTGAGTTATTTAAGATAATAGAGAAGATTTTAAGTTTAAATTTACTAAACTTTTTTATCTCGCCCCTTGAGGGAGAGAAGAAATTTCTTAGCGAATTATGTGAGCTTAGAAATTTCAGAGAGGGGGATAATTTAAAGTATAGTTGTCCTGTTCAACACGAAACAGTTATTGAACCCTCTCCCGCATTCGTAATGCTCACTAAAGTTCGCAAACGACTGCTCCCTCTCACAAAGAGAGAGGGTAGTGACTCCGTAATCATTAGTAACTTTTTTGATACGAACCATTCACAACTCACTACTCACAATTCATTAATTCCCGATATGGTCTTTTCACGTTTCACGTCTCACTTTTCACACAAGCGCACCGCATTCACTCTTGCAGAAGTACTCATAACTCTCGGCATTATCGGAATTGTTGCGGCACTGACTATTCCAACACTTACAGCAAATATCAGAAGAGCTGAGTTGAAGAACAGATTTAAGAAAACAGATTCAATTGTCACACAAGCAATTCAAAAAACTGTCCAAGAATTTGGTTATAACAAATTTGACGACTTAGATATTCCGATAACTACACCAGACTCTGAAATTCAAAATATTTACGATAACTACAATTCAATCTTTTTATCTCAATTTAAAATCGTAAAAACAATCAAACCTTGTTATACTAGAGGAGTTCCCAGACTTAAAGGTTATTTTTTAGAAAATGACAGCTACAGACAATATGGGTGGCAATATGGAGGCTCAAACGAATCTATTGCCTATATCCTAGCTGACGGCTCTTCAATATCGCAACTCACATATTTAAAAGGTACAACAGATGTAATGCCGTCAATTACAATAGACACAAACGGACCTTTTAAAGGACCAAATGCATACGGTTACGACTTATTCTTCATAAAATCAGAACGCAACGAAAGACGTACCAGCGGAATGCTGTGCGATCCGTTCATCCAAAACACAGCTCATCTTTCGGGCTGTTACTGGTACGCTCGCAAAGATACCAGCGCATTGAATAATTTAGATTACTGGGAAGTTCTTTATCATAAGCAGGATTATTGGAAAAAATTACGAAATGAATAATATAAAAAAAGTCGGAAAAATTTCCGACTTTTTTACTTTTTTATTTTGTGTTCATTAGACTTACGCTTTTGGAACTGCGTTTGCAATAATATCCATTTCATCTAATGATGCATAAACAGCGTGGCAACCGCAATCTACGTACAAGATTTGACCAGTTGTTCCTGTTGACAAATCAGATGCTAAATACAAACCTGCTTTACCAACATCTTCCAATGCAACGTTTCTGCCAAGAGGAGCTTTTGCAATAGCAGCTTTAAGCATTTTATCAAATCCTGAAATACCTTTAGCAGCAAGTGTTTTAACAGCACCAGCAGAAATACAGTTAACTCTAACACCTTTTTTACCAAGGTCAGCTGCCAAGTATCTCATTGAAGATTCAAGAGCTGCTTTAGCAACACCCATTACGTTATAGTTTGCAACAACATATTCAGAACCCAAATATGTAAGAGCGAAAATTGAACCGCCTTCATTCATGATAGGTTCAGCATGGTGGCATAAAGAAACTAGAGAATAAGCACTTACACCTAAAGCTAAATCCCAACCTGCACGAGATGTATCAATAAATCTACCTTGCAAATCTTCTTTAGCAGCAAAAGCAACGGCGTGAACAACAAAATCCAATTTACCGTAAACTCTTTCACATTCTTTAAATACAGCTGCAACTTCGTCATCTTTAGTAACGTCACAACTCATAATAATTTTTGCGCCCATATCTTCTGCGATAGGTCTAACACGTTTTTCCATAGCCTCACCTGCATAAGTAAATGCAATATCAGCACCTGCATCGTGTAGTTGTTTTGCAATAGCGTAAGCAATCCCGTGAGTATTAGAAACTCCGAAAATTACACCTTTTTTACCTTCCATTAGTTTCATAAGTTATATCTCCCTCTTTTTTACTAACTAAAATACGTGTCTATCGTAGCACGAACAGAAAAAAATGGCAATAACAGAAGTGAGAAGTGAAAGGTGAAAGGTGAGAAGTCCGTTTAGTTCGCTTCGCTCAAAAATAACTTTGGTGCGATAGCACCTGTATTGGTCTTTTCACTTTTCACTTCTCACTTTTCACTCCTTTCGAAATTATTAACATTTGTAACAACATGCAAACATGTTGAAATCAGGGAGTTTCGGAAGTTTTTATATATTTAAGAGAGTACAAAAAAGAGAGCTAACTATGGGCGTTTCAAACGTAAACAATTTGAATAAGATTGATTTGACCAAGCTTGGGCTTTTAGGCAAAACTAGAAGCACACAGTCAAACAAGCCTGCTTATATGCAAATGACTGGATCAATCTTCAACGCTCCTCAAGTAAAAAACAACTCCTCAACAACATCAAACCTTAGCACACTAAATACAACTAGAAGTTTAAACGAACTAAAAACAACTAACACAAAAACTACTTCATCAAATGAAAAAACTGAAAGCAAAAAAGAAAATGAAGAAGGTAATGTTGATCAAGGCAGTGTAAAAGACCTTGGCAACCAAGCTAAAAAAGGAACTTCTGAAGCTAAAAAATACACAGCTGAAGAAAAACAAGTTAGTTCAGAAGCAAAAACTTTAAACAAAAATATTAAAAAAGAAGATAAGAAATTCCAAGCACAATTAAAACAACAACAAGCAGATTTAAAAAAAGACAACGCTAAACTTGAAAAATTAGCACAAGAAACAGATGAAGCTCAATTGCAAATCAACAATGCTCAAAACGAATTGGATGGCTTGCTTGCATCTTCTACTTTTTCTATCAATGGTTTCAATGGCACTCAAGGCGGTCAATCTACTTCTGGTTCTTCTAATCAAGACAGAATTAACGAACTTCAAAAATTAATCGGCTCAAAAACAACTCTTGTTCAAAGCAATGGTAAACAAATCTATTCATTGCGCAGAAGTTCTTCAAGAACACTTTCTAGAATGAATAGAACAAACGCAAACTACATCAAAACTCACAAACACAATGCTAAAGCTATTAAACAAAACCAAAACGAAACAAGCGGGGTTATCAAAACTGCAACAACAATCGAACAATACAGCGCATTAGCAGAACAAGGCGGTAAAGCTCTTGACTTACTTGGTCAAGGTTTGGTTGCAGCAGGTCAAACATTAGCTTCTAGTTTAAATCCAGCAACAGCCGCAATTGGTTCTGCAATGATTGCAACCGGTACTGTAATGTCAAAAATCGGTACTGTTGCAGAAATGCTTGGTCAATACGGACAAGCTGCTGCAAACATTACTAAAACAGCAGCATACGCAGCAGAAGGCAACCTAATGGGAGCAATGACAAGCGCAGCAGCAGCAATGCAATCAGGTGCAGCTGCTGCAAAATCAACCAAGAACTTGAAAGACACATTCGGAGAAATCGATCAAAGAGCTCAAGAAGCTACTAAAAAAGCTGCAGCTAACGCAACTGCAAAAGAAACTGTTAAAAACGCTCAAGACGATGCTGTAAAAGGTCTTGGTGACGGAGCAACAAAAGAACAAATTAAACAAGCCAAAGCAGATGCACTTGGCGGAATGAGCAAAAAAGATGCTAAAAAAGCTCTTAGCAAGGAACTCCAAGCGACATCTTTCGGCGAAAACGACGCTAACGTTACCGGCAAATGGTCTAAAAAACAACTTGAACAATACAAATCTCAAATGACAGCTAGCACTGCTAATGGCGGAACTGTTGCTACAGACGGACTTGCAACTGTAAAAGACAAATACCAAGAAAACGTAAAAGCTCAATTGAAAAAGACAGGTCTTGATTCTAAATATGCTGTTGGCGATAACGGCAAAATTGTTGATGTTAATACAAGAGATGAAGTTTCTATCGACACTCTAAAAGCTCAAGGACTAAAAGGCGATGCTAAACAAATCAAAGCAGCTTTGAAAAAAGGAAACCAAGCAACAAAAACATCTTTCGCAAACAAAGCAGCTAAAGCAATGAAATCTTCTAAAAACTTCGACTTCCAAGGTATGGCTCAAGGTATTGTAACAACAGTTGCACTATTTGGCGCACAAAACAACTCTACAACAACTCACAAAAATCATAACGGCGGATACAGAACAGCAGGACTTGAAAGCGACCCAAGATATCTAAAAATAAGAAATTCTCACAGGGTAAGACAATATCGTTCTTCAGCACTTGCATAAAAAAAGAAGCTAATCAAATTTGAAAAGCTTCTTTTTTATTATTATATAAGCAATTTTACTTTACATAAGATATATCGTTTGAGTTGTTTCTCATTGCGGCTTGTTCTTCTAACAACAAGTTCATATAAAGAAGTTTGTTTGCTGTCATCTGATCAAGGTTTACAAACTCAGCTCCGGCACGTCTGTCTGATGCTGAAACAATTTTAACATCCGCATTAATATTCAAATTACCGTAAGAGATATTTACAGGAACAACATCACCAACTCTCAAATCATTGTGGTGAGTAACTGCAATACCACCTCTTGAAATATCAAGTAATGAATCTATTTGAGTGTTTTCTGCCAATTGAACAGGGTTTCTGTTGTCTTGTGCCGGGAATCTCATGAATTGACGTTTGTCAATTGAGTTCACATTGTACTCTACAACACGTTGTTTGTATAAATTCTTACCATAATCAGTTCTTCTGTTTATAGGATCAGGCGTAGGATCTGGATCTGGGTCGGTATCCGTGTCTGTGTCTGTGTCAGTATCTACGTCAGTGTCCGTATCGGTATCCATATCCGTATCAGTATCAGTGTCTGTGTCAAGATCTGTATCTGTATCAGTATCTACATCACTATCTGAATCATTATCCGTATCAATATCCGTATCTGTGTCTGTATCTGTATCACTGTCCAAATCAGTATCTGTGTCCGTGTCATTATCGGTATCAGAATCTGTATCAATATCTGTATCCGTATCAGTATCTGTGTCCACATCGGTATCTGTATCGGTATCCATATCCGTATCAGTGTCTGTGTCTGTGTCTACATCGGTATCTGTATCGGTATCCGTATCCGTATCAATATCTGTGTCTGTGTCGGTATCTGTATCACTGTCTAAATCCGTGTCTGTATCCGTGTCACTATCTGTATCAACATCTGTATCGGTATCAGTATCTGTGTCAACGTCTGTATCTGTGTCTGTGTCCATATCGGTATCGGTGTCAGTATCCGTATCAATATCCGTATCTGTGTCTGTATCGATATCTGTATCAGTATCATTATCGGTATCAATGTCAGTATCCGTGTCTGTATCTGTGTCAATATCTGTATCAGTATCTGTATCTGTATCAGTGTCTAGCGGATAATCAGGTTCATCATCCTTTGGAACTACAAGGTTATCATCATCTTCCTCTGTTCCTTTTTTATTAGGGTCTTTTGCTCCATCATAATTTGGATCATCACCTTGAGAACTTCCGCCATAATAATAGTTTCTATCTTTAGGATCTTGACCGATTGCAGTCACATCATCAGGTCTAACTGCTTTTGTTCTGATAGAAACCGGTTTTGTAGGATCTATTCCATTTTGCAAAGGATTTGTTGTATTATCATTTGTCAAAGTAGACTTACCATCCGGTCTGTGTTTACCCATATTGAAATAGTAACCACCCGCATAAGCATTATCAGCTACCATTGTCAAATCTTGTTCACCACTCGGTCTGCCTTCGCCTTTTCCATAGAATTTACCATTTTTAACTACAATTGTTGAATCAGCAGCGTGTTCATATTGAGGAGCCTCGTTTGGATCTTTATAGCTTCCTAAATCTAATGCTGTAAGTTTTGCTTTTTCAAGTTTAACACCATTTGGACCGTAGTAATCTTGAGGATATGTAGGAACTTCGCCCAAATGTTCAATATACATATTTTTACCACGAGTTGTAATATTTACGTTCTTCGCAGTAGTTTCTCTAACATAAACATCGCCAGAAAATTCAGCGTTTACATTACCTGTTCTTGAAATAATCGCACATGCATTTGTATCAAGTTTTGTGCCATCCTCTTTATCAAGCCCTTTTACATTAATATCTTTAATTGCGAGGATATCAATACCTTCTTTAGGTTTATTAATATCTGTAACAACATGCGGTTTTGTTGCATCATCGCCATAAAAAATATTTTCAACACCGTTTTGTCTAAATGTCAAAGCTTTATCTTTTGAACCGATATTTCCGCTTGAAATCATTGAAATACCAGTTCCTTCAACGTTAGGATTTTTTGCGTTTGTAGAAGCATTCAAAATATCATAAGCTTTTGCTCCCTTAACAGAACTATCAGCCAACAAAATAACTCTTCCATCAGCTTTAATTTGGTCAACATTCATATTGTTGTCCAAACTTGCCATATTTACCAAAGACTTGTTTGAACCTTGAGTGCTTATTGCTTTAATTTTTCCATCAACATTCACATTAACTGATTTTGTTAAATCTCTTCCGTTTGGCCCGATTCCGGTACAAACACCACCGTCGCAAGGACCAACCTCTTTGCCGACTGCACCGTTTTTAACATCGATATTTAGATCTTTTGAAGCCTTAATCAATGTTTCTTTCGTGCCAAAGTTGTAAAGGTTTCCGTTATTTATTTGAATATTTACGTTATCTGAAGAAGTTAAGTTGTTTTTGCCGGTGTAATCACCAAGAACAACATTTGAATTTTTGTTATTTATATTAATTCCATTGGCAATAACATGACCTTTTACGTTAATACCGTCTTTCCCAGAGTTTGTAATATTTGCACTATGGGTAGAGTTTTTAACCAAACCGCCATTTGCAATGTTTACACCATTATCACCTGTATTTGTAACAATAAGCTCGCCACCGTTGTTGCTCAACAATCCAGTTGAAGCTATCAAAACCCCTGAACCAGTGTTATCAACCAACAATTTACCGCCTTGGTTAACAACAGAACCTGAAACATTTACTGCTCCATTTTTGTTCAGCAAAAGTGTATCGCCATTTGCATTCAAAGATTTACCGGAAACATCAATACCTTTAGAACCAAGGTTAGTAACTTCTACACTGCCTGTACCAAAATTTTTCATTGTTCCGGCAATCTCAGTACCACCATTTGCTCCATATGTTCTGATTGAAATACTTCCATTATCATTTGTAAAAGCATTTGCATTCAAATTATCTGTATTAACAAGCTTGTTGAACAAAGCTTCAGCTTGCATATTTGAAAGAATTTTTGTCGCATCTTTTACACCAGACATAACAAGTGCATTTTGAGAAACATTTACATCTGCTGCATTGATATCAACAAAGTTACGAGCCAAAACTTTACCATCAATGTTTACGGAACCTGTACCTTCTCCTAATCTTGATTTGTAATCAGCAATCAAAGAAGGTCTTTTCAAATCACTTTTATATTTTTCATAACTTTCACTATCAGGAGTCATGACTGACAAAGAACCAACATTCAAAACACCGCTCGAACCGACAACCATGCCCTTTGGAGAAATAAATACAGCATGCCCGTTATTAAAAGCACCACTCTTATTTATAGCATTTACAATACCTTGAATATTGATTTGGTTATCAACCATGTTCACAAATGTATCCAAATCCTGTCCCTGCAAGTGGAATATGAGATTTGCAATATCTCCCTGACTCAAATCAAAGTCTTGATACTTTCTAAAACCAATATTCCCCGCTGGATTTTTCGCTGTTGGAGTAATATCATAAACTCCATTATTTCCGGTTACTCCAGAAATGTTGGTAGCTAAAACTTGTAAACAGAAAGATTGTTGTAAGAAGAAACAAAATGTTAATGCCGAAGCAACTGCTTTTCTTTTACCGGCTCTTATGTTAATCATGCTTTTCCTTTCAAATATTTTCCCTAATTTATAATTATTTTTGTATATAAAATTCGACTAGCAGTACAATGTTACCAAGATAATAGTTTGTTTTCCATTTTTTATTACAATTTCTTAATAAATTTGCATGCAAATCTACTTTTTCTCAAGTATTAAAATCCGAGAAAAAATTTTCTTGCTAGATTGTTAATAAATATTAACAGAACTAAATTTCAGGGCGTTTTAAAACTGTATTTGTTAATGCGAAATAACAAGCATAGAATATGAACATCAAGCCTAACATTTCAACCAATGCAGGCAAGTGAACAAATTTTTCAAACACATAATACAATACAGCAAAAGGCACAAAAGATATTGACATCCTTGTAAAGATTAATTTTGGGAAAATCAATCTTAAACCAGGAAGAACAATAATTATACTCAATAAGAAATATAAAAAGTTTGCACCCAATGTTGCAATACCAACTCCGATTAAGCCTAATTTTGGAATTAGTAATATATTTAAAACAATATTGGCAACACCTGATGCCAACTTAATAATAAAATCAAAATAAGTTTTGTTTGCAAGGTGATATTGAAGAGTTGTGTAATCAGTCAATGCCATAAAGAAAGTTCCAAATGCAAAATAAGGAATTAACTTAAACGCAATCAAAAATTTGTCGTTAGATGACATCATCTGAACATAATCCGTTGCATAAAGAGAAATTACAATAATAATCGGCAACGCAATCATCACATAATACCCTGTAAACCTTGAAATTAATGGTCTTACATCTATTTTTTCTTCATACATATTTATAATTCTTGGAATGGCTGCAACAGTAATTATTGAAAAAATTGTCATCAATAATGGCAATGTAAGCCCGTAAGCAACACCAACAATTCCAACTTGTGAAAAGCCATGGATACTATTCATAATAAATTTATTACTTTGGTTAATAATCCATGCACTTAAAGAAGTAGCCGCAATAGGAATACCATAAGTCATAATAGGCAACACTGATTTCCATTCAATTTTCTGGAACTTGAACCAAGACAATATATTGCTTTGATAAATCAACAATAAATCAATTAACGAAATTGAAACACCCATACCTAAAAGCAATGCAACTGCTCCAAGGTGGAAGAATTTAACAAAGAATATCGATAACAAAATTGTCAAAAACTGATTTATAATCGTTGAAAAAGTGAAAGAAACAGCTTTCAACTGTGCCCTCAACAACTGGAACAACAATGCTCTAATGGCTACCGGAATAATCAAAACTAAAATAGCTAAGAAATATTTTACCGGAATATGAAAAAAAGAATAGAAATTATGCCTAAATATAAATGCAAGTACAAACATTAAACACAAATTTGTAGTAAGCATTGTAACAAGAGTTGTCAAATATTTTGGCATATCTTGCGACATCTGATGGTGTTTGAAAAACCTTAAACCAGAAAGGCCAACCCAATCAGAAAAAATAATACACAAAAAAGACAAAACAGCAATTGATAAAGAATACAAGCCATATTGATCAGGAGATAACAAGCTGGTATAAACAGGAACAATTATTGCGTTACCAAGCATACCAACAATTTTTGACGGCGAATACTTCATCATATCTCTAAATATTGCTTTTAACTGTTCTTTTTCAACTTCTCTGTTTTCTACAAATTCCATTATTTTTCTCTCTTTTTCTAAAACTATTGGTCATTATACTATTTTTTCTTAATCTTGTAAAATTCCAAACAAATCGTAATCATCCGCACGATTTATCAAAACATTTACAATATCTCCAGGAACAACAGACTCTTTTGATTCAGCATAAACCATTCCATCAATTTCCGGAGCATCATGCTGTGACCTCATCAAAATAAGTCCGTCATCAGTAAAACCTTCCACAATACAAGGTAAAATTTGCCCTATATAAGCTGCATTAACTTCTCTGGAAATTTTCTTTTGCAAAGTCATAAGTTTTTTATGCCTTTGTTTCTTAATTTTTGCCGGAACCTGAGAATCCATTGAATAAGAAACTGTATTTTTCTCACGAGAATATTCAAACACACCCATTTTTTCAAACTTAACACGTTTCACAAAGTCATACAATTCTTCAAACTGTTCATCAGTTTCTCCAGGATAACCAACAATGAAAGCTGTTCTGATTGCAACATTTGGAATTCTATTTCTAATTTTCTTAACAAGTACCTCATAATCCATAACCGGTCTGCGCATAGCCTGCAAAATTTCGGCATTGCAATGTTGCAATGGCAAGTCAATATACTTAACAACCTTGTCCAACCTTGCAATAGCGTCAATCAACTCGTCACTAACCTGTGTAGGATAAGCATACATTATTCTAATCCAGCCCAAACCTTCAATTTTGTTCAACTCTTCTAAAAGTTTCGGCAACATTTGTTTCCCGTACAAATCAATACCATAGCTAGTTGTATCTTGCGCAATCAAAACTAGTTCTGTAACCCCTTTTTTCACAAGGGAGTTAGCTTCTTCAAGAATGTTTTCAATAGTTCTTGAATGGTATTCACCACGAAGTTGAGGTATAATACAATACCCACAATGATAATTACAACCATCAGCAATTTTTATATAAGAGCTTGAACCAACTGTAATTTGTTGTCTTTCAATATTTTCAGGATAAATGTACTCAGGCTTTTCAGAAACATGTTCTGCATAATCTTTTTTATCACCGGTAATTTTGTCAACAACCTCAATAATTTCTTTAATATCAGAAGTTCCAATCATTCCGGCAATTTCCGGAATAGCTTTTTTAAGTTCACCCTTATATTTTTGTGGTAAACAACCGGTTACTATAACCTTTTTACCATCTTGAACCATTTGCAATATAGACTGAACTGATTCTTTTTCCGCATCATGGATAAAAGAACACGTATTAACAACTACAATATCAGCATCTTTTTCGTCTAACGTAATCTGATGCCCCCTCTGAGCCAAAAGACCAAGCATAAGTTCTGAGTCTACTAAATTTTTTGCACATCCGTGGTTTAACAATGCTATTTTCATATTTTACCTCTTTTAAAACCACTGTAACATGAATAAAAATTTTTGTAATCAGTAAAGGGAATAAGTTTCATTTTCCATTGTCCAACAAAACAATATAACAAATTGAAACTGTTTTTATTCAGCAATAAATAGTATTATTGGAAAATGAATAGAGAATTAGACTTGAAACAGAAAACTTGGCACAGCAAATAAAATATCTTTCTGCTTTGGAAGGGTTAACTGTAACAAAAGTCAAGCAATTAGTTAATGAAAAATATAACAAGACAGACAGCATTAGGAATTTAAGCAACAAACTCCACAACAAAACCTTTCGAGTTTCTGAATTGGCTGAGATTTTAGATATATTGAATTATGATATTATTTTGAGAAAAAGATAGTTTAGTTGTCGAAATATCAACATAATAACAATAATAAAGTAGGACGGAATACCCATCCCGCCTGCTTAGCACTTTTGTTCATGCTTAAATACTAACGAGTTATTGTTTATTCCTCTATCGTGGCAATTTGACTCCGGAATCTATTGTTTAATAGACTATGGAGCGGAGTCCGTAATGACCGTTTCAATTAAATTAACTTTTGAAAATAGTCACTATTTACAATATAAATAAATATATAAGCTCTGCAATAAACTTATCTTCCAAATTTTCTTTTCATGCCAAATTTTATCAATTTATTTTGCCAAGCAAACGGGAATTTTGAAACAATTTCAGCAAACTTCGCATCAAAACCGACTGTATAAGAAGGGTTCGGATTAGCCATTGCATCTACTTTCAAAATCGTATTAACAACTTTATCAACGCTCAAACCTTTTTGCCCGTTTTTATGAGCGTTTTCAATCATATATTTCATTTCTTTATCATAACCATGGCAACCATCAATCGCATCTTTATTAAGCTCTATCGACTTATCCCAAAGAGGAGTTGCAATTACTCCAGGTTTTATTGAAATTACTTTCAACCCAGATTCCAGTGCCATCGCATTAAATAGAATATCCAAAGCTCTTTTTGAAGCACAATATGGGGCTACAAAAGGGAAAATCCCAAAACTCGACATTGAACTTATATTTATAACTTTTGCATTGTCTAGCAATGGCAACAAATTTTGAGTAAAATTTATATGCGAAAATGTATTAACCTCAAACTGTCTACGTAAGTTCGCAACTGGAATTTGCTCCATAACTCCAGCGACAACGCACCCTGCGACGTTAATCAATGTATCAATTCGATTTGTTCTTGATTTAATATATGCAGTTGCCTGACGAATACTTTCTTCACGTTCCATATCTATATAGAAAGGAATTGCTCCGAATTTTTCCAACTCCGCAACATATTTTTCGTTACGATAGCCTGCAAAAACAGTGTTATTTTTAACTAATTTTTGCAACAGTGCTTTTCCAATTCCTGATGTTGAACCGGTAATTACGTATGTTTTTCTCATTTTTACACCCTTAATCTGACATATATGAACTGAACAATGGCAAGTACAGTGCTAACGCCAAAGTCAATACGATACTACCAATTACAATAAGCATTATCGGTTCAATCATTTTTGTCATTGTGTCAATAATACCATCCAATTTTTTATCAATAAAGTTAGTTGCCTGCAAAAGCATGTCACCCAAACGTCCTGATTGTTCACCTGTTGCAATCATGAATAAAATCATCTTCGGCATAACTTGAGTTGAACGTAAAGCAATTGACAAATGTTGACCTTGTTGAACCTTTAATGTTGCTGTTTCAATTTTTGTTTTAAGCGTATGATTTGTAAGAGTAACATTTGCCAAGTATAAACATTCAATAATAGGAACACCGGCATCATACGCAACTTGCATTACAGCAATAAAGTTGGCAAAGTTTGAATACTGAATTAAGTCGCTCAACAACGGCACTTTCAGAACAAATTCATCAATTTTTCTTTTACTTGGTTGCCATCTCATTATAAACGTAAAGAAACCGCAAATTGAGCCTAAAATAATTGGCACAAAGAACCAATAAGTCTTTAAGAAAATACCGGCGCTCATCAATGTTGCAGTAATCCACGGCAAGTCTTTTCCCATACCATCAAACATTTCTTTAAATACAGGGAATACGAACATCAACATAACAAGAACGATAATTACCGCCAAAACAATTACAAACATCGGATACATCAATGTACCAATAACTTTACCTCTAATATTTGCTTCTTTATTCAAAAGCTCTAACAAACGCTGTAAAGTTTTTTCCAATTCACCGGAATCTTCACCGGCTTTTACCAAACCGATATAAATCTGTCCGAATTGATCAGGATATTTTGCAATTGTATCAGCAAAAGTTGCACCTGCCATAATCTGACGCCGTAACTCTTTTGCAACAAGTCTTACTTTGAGCTTTGCGGCATCATTTTCGATAAACATCAAGGATTCAATAATCGGAATACCTGACTGAGCCAAGATTTGCAAAGTTGACGTAAAATCCATACGGTCCTGCAACCCAAGTTTTTTCATCTTACCGGCTTTGACATCAACTTTTTTGTCTTCTTCACCTTCACCCTTAGCTTTTTCCTCGTATACTTTAGTCGGAATAAAACCAAGGCTCTTAATATTAGCTCTTGCTTCTCTTTGGTCTTGAGCCTCAACCTTACCTTTTACGATATCTTTATTATTTTTTAACGCTATATAGTTATATATTGGCATAGTTTCTCCTATTCGTTAACCACACCGAGAACTCTGACGAATTCATCAATTGTTGTTAACCCGTTAAGTATGTGAGACATACAAGATTGGTGCAATGTTCTCATACCATTTCTAACAGCAGCTTCTTCGATTTCCAAATCGTGAGCCCCCATTGCTACCAGTTTTTTAATTTCTTTGTTAATCGCCATGATTTCATAAACACCAAGTCTGCCTTTATATCCTGTAAAATCACATTTATTACAGCCTTTAGCTCTATAAATCGGTTTTTTCATAAATTCTTGGATTTCTTTTTCATCAGCAATAATTTGTCTTGCTTCATCGTGAGTCGCAAAATATTCCTCTTTACAATCATCGCACAATCTTCTAACCAAACGTTGAGCAATTACACCTGACAAAGTTGAAGAAACAAGATAATCTTTTGCCCCCATTTCTATCAAACGAGTAACTGTTGCAGCTGCAGAGTTTGTGTGAACAGTGCTCAATACAAGGTGACCTGTCAATGCCGCAGAAATAGCAATTTCCAATGTTTCGTAGTCACGGATTTCACCAACAAGGATAATATCAGGGTCCTGTCTTAAAATAGCTCTCATGCAAGATGCGAACGTAATTCCTGCTTTTGCGTTAATCTGTGACTGGTTAATACCTTCCAACTTAATTTCTATCGGGTCCTCAATTGTCGTAATATTAACGTCCTCATCATTCAAACTCTTCAATACAGAATACAAAGTCGTTGTTTTACCAGAACCGGTAGGACCTGATGTTAAAATAATTCCGTTTGGACAACTAACCATATTTTTGATTTTTACGATATCTTCCGGTGTACCACCAACAAGATTAATATTTTTATCAGCAGCATTCAGACTCACAGCCGGCGCAAGTACACGGATACAAACCTTTTCTTTTCCGGAAACAGGAAGAGTGTTTATACGGAAATCGTAAGAACCGTTTTTATATTTTATTGAAAACGTACCATCCTGCGGGCGTCTGTGTTCTGCGATATTCATTCTTGAAAGAACCTTAAAACGAGCGATTACAGAAGTTTCAACTTTTGGAGGAATATCCAAAACTTTTTGTAACATACCATCTTTTCTGTATCTAACAATGTACCCTGACAATCTTGGTTCAATGTGAATATCAGAAACCTTATTATCAATAGCGTTTGTAATAATTTGGTTAACAAATTTTGCAACAGAACCGGTTGAATCTTTCAACTGTTTATCAACCATATCAGCTAAAGATTCTTCTGTTTCAAATTCTTCTGCCTCACTCTCAATTTCTTTGATTACTTTTTCAGTTTCTTTTTTCTGTTCACTAAAGAAAGTATTCAAGCAGTTTTGGAACTCGTAATGAGTCATCAACAACTGTTTAGGGTTTTGACCTGTTAAATAAATAATATCTTTTAAGACATCAGGTTTTACAGGAGTTACAACCCCTAAGATTAAAGTTTTTCCATCTGAAGAAATTGGAATAATTTTATTTGTTTTAATAAAATCTTCCGGCAAAATTTTGATAAACTTATCTTGCGAAGCCAACTGCTCAGGCGTAACTAAATCGTATCCAGTCTGCAAGTGCAGAATTTCTTTCAACTGCTCAAGAGTAATAAACCCTAGCTTGAACAACGTTGACCCAATAGGAATTTTTTGACGTTTACTTTCTGCCAAAGCTTGAAGAAGCTGAACATCATTAATATAACCTTTTTGGATAAGAAGTTCACCGAGTTTTACTTGTTTTGAAGTTCCATCATCTGAAGAATCTTTCTGCATTTCAGCTTTTAAACTCTTTATCAAGTCAAATAAATCTTGATCCGGAACTTGAATAAATTTTACCTGTTGCGGGTAAAACTCTTTTAATTTGTGGTTAATAATATCTTTATCAGAAGATGAATTTATCGCAACAAACAAATAATTATCCTTAACACTAATTGGAACAAACTTAAATTGTTCCAATAGTGCATTGTTTACTTTATTCAGTATCTGTAGATTGACACTGTTTTTTAATCTGTTTAGAAGTTCATTCATCTTTCTATTATTTTAGTTTATAGAGTATCAGCATTTCCAACTGAATCTTCTGTATCAGTTACGATTTTTGGTGTAATCATAATAACCATTTCATTTTTCTTCTTTTCAGAAGTTGTTGTTCTGAACAAGGTGCCTACTACCGGCAAGTCACCTAGAACAGGAACTTTCCCAATTGTTTTTTGTTCTTCTTCGTTAATCATACCGGCAAGAACAAGTGTTTCTCCGTCTTTAATTCTTATGTTTTTCAATTCAAGGTTTCTGTGAGAAAGCAATGTTGCTGCTGTATATGTACCAACTGCGTCTGTCGCAGGAACTGTACTCAAAATTGTTGAATATTCAGGTTTAATATTCATTGTTACATACCCATCTGGGCTTATGAACGGAGTTATAGAAACTTTTACACCTGCATCACTTGCAATATTATATGTTCTTGTTGCAATTGTACCACCTGTATATGCGCTCTGTTCTGATTCTGTTGATTCAACGTAATCTTGAGTAATATCGATTGTTGATTCTTCTCCGTTAGTAATCAAAATTCTTGGATTTGCAACTACACGACCTTTAGAGTTTCTAACCAAATAGTTGATAGCATAACTCAATGTCATTGGACCTGTATATTTTGCAACAGAGTATTTAACTTCCGGAGTATCACCAGAAGTATCAACAATATCATAACCAGTACCTTTTATCATTGTTGGGTACAATGGGTTAGTTTTTGTTGACTCTCCATCAAATGTAGCAGAAAAATATTTGCTCCAAAGTTTCCATTCATTTTGTAATGTCTTACTGCCATCTTCGTTCAATTCAACGATTGAAATTTCCAAATAAGCTTGTGGTTGTTTTTTATCTGTTTCTGCAATGAAGTCTTTTATCATCTCGATTTGACTTTCAGACCCGCCAATAATATTTACTGTTCCTAACTGAGAATAATACGCTACAGACAGGTTCTGCAAACCTAAAGATGAAACAGAACCACTAACTTGTCCGTCCAAAGTGCAAACAACAGTACCGGCATTCAAAGCAATTGAAGAAGAATCAGAAGCAGCTGCTGCACCAGTCATAATACCTGCAGCACCACCTGTTGAAGCTCCATCATCTCCTCCCTTTACTGGAGCAGTTTCACTTGAAGAAGAGCTTCCTCCTCCAGAAGAACCTCCTGCTGTTGCTCCAGATGAAGCAGGCAATAACATATTACAAATCATATCTGCCATTTCTGCAGGAGTTGTATGATTTACTTTGAATGTTGTTGTCTGAGGTTTTTTATCAAATTGCGCTACAACTTTTTTAGCAATAGCAACGTCTGTTTTTGTACCAAATACAATTAACTCGTTAGTTACAGGATTTGTTGTTACAATATCTGTATCGGAAAGTCCAGGTTTGTGCATTGCGTAAATATTCTTATTCAAAAAGTCTGCAAGAGCCGCTGCACTAACATATTTTACCGGGATTAATGTCATATCTTGTTTTGCGAAATTAAATCCGCTTGTACCGGCTTTTGCAACAATAATAGTCCTATCATCAACAACATAATTTAAATCGTTGATTTCCATAACCATTTCAAAAGCCCTATTCAACGGAACATCTACAAGATCTAATGTAACATTACCTGATACAGAATCATGGAAAACAATATTCATGCCAGCCTTATCAGCAAACATTCTCAAAACTTGTTTTACATCAGAATCTCTCAAACTAATACTGATTGCGGGATTTTTTCTAACAAAACTTACATCACCTTTAAGTTTTAGAGAATACTCTCCATTATTATCCCTCAATGCAGGTCTCCCGTCACGTCCGTATTGAACGGCACCCGCATTTTCCATTGCAGAAGCCATCATTGTGCCATTTGTAAAGACAAATGATACCAACATCAGACTTGCAATTAATTTGTTTAGAATTTTATTTTCCATATCTGCTCCTGCTTTTATTCTTAAAATTAACGCTTATTTACACTGCTTCCAAACTTGCTATTCAAATTAGACACTGTATTGAAGTTTATACCATTTCCGGTAAACAATTCTCCAACACTTGCTTTATATACGTTTGAACCATATTGAACGGTTACAGTTTCTCTTCCGATAGACAATATTTTATATCCATTTATTACATCGCCCGTTCTTACCAAATAGTCAGAACCGCTAATATTCAATATTGCTGACGGATTAAACTTATCATACATAATTCCGGAAACTTTTGTTGTAATAACTTCTGTGGCAGTGGAATCAACTGTAATTGTTTCCGGTGGTGGCATCAAATAACTAGAATATGCCGGTTTTTTAGGTTTTGGTTTAACAACAACTTTTTCACCTTCCGGCAAAAACGGATCAGATCTCCCCATATCCTCAACAGACATTGCAACCATTGTATTATTTTGTGCGGCCTGATCAGCCACAATAGAAACATCATCTGGAGCTATTGCAGCATTCACACCATCATTTCCAACTTTAACTGTATCTTGAGGCTCTTGGTTTACTTCAATATTAGTAATATCATCTGCCGTGGAATCTCCACCACCTTGAGTACAGCCTGTTGTATTCAGCATTATAACAGCAAGAAACAATACTGCCAGCCCCACTCCAATCTTTTTATTAAGACTCCAAAAGCGGTCCTTATTATCCTCTTCTTTAAATCTATCAATAAAATTTTTGCTCACTTGCCACCTATTTCTAGTTATTTACTACACCATTATAGTGAAATATTGTCATTAGTGTATCAATCATTAAGTGTATTT
>CABQIM010000025.1 GCA_902464375.1 uncultured bacterium
AGGAAATTCAACAACTTCAAATGTTTCAAGTGCGAATTTAATAAATATTAAAAAAAAGATAGTTCTGATTATGTGGACTTCTGCATCCCCACTGTCGCCAATTGGTTCGGTCGCAAGATTTACCGTATCAAAACTATCTTTCTATATACATTATTACATATTTTTTTAATTTTTCAAGTAGCATTATAAAGCACAGCAATATAGTGCTTTTTTATGTATAATTAAACTTATGGAAAAAGGATTTACAAAAATTTTTTGGCAAGCAATTTTGGTTGGTCTGCTGACAGGGCTTGTAGTTGTTGCGTTTCGTTTGGGGATAGAAAATCTGTTTGGTTTTGTTATGTCGCATTTCTATTCACATCCGTTTGTTTTTCTTGTTGTAACTACTCTTGGCGGCTTGCTTGCAGGAATATTTATCCAAAAATTTGCGCCGGAAACATCGGGTAGCGGTATTCCGTATGTAAAAATGTCGCTCCTTAAAAGCGGACGATTAATTAGAGTTCGCACAGTTTTTGTAAAATTTATTGCAGGTATTCTTGGAATCGGTACAGGACTTTCTCTTGGAAGAGAAGGACCAAGCGTGCAGTTAGGCGCAGGTGTAGGTTCTTTTGTCGGAAAAATATCCAGACTAAGTGGTAATAATCGCGATAAACTTATAGCTTCCGGAGCCGGAGCTGCAATAGGAGCAACTTTTAATGCACCAATCGCAGGAACTCTTTTTGTTTTGGAAGAACTTATACATAAATTTACTCCTTCAATGTTGTTTCCAACACTTGTGGCGACAGTTGTTTCAGCAGGGATTGCAAGACATTTTCTTGGTGCGAATCCATCTTTCAATGTGTCGCTGCCGCAAATAACTATAGAAGGAAGTATTTTGCCGGTGTGTATTGTTTTGGGGTTAATTTCAGGCGTAGTTGGAGTTTTGTTTTCTAAAACAATATTTTTCTTCAATAATATTTATTCTAAAATAAATATCCCAAATAGCTGTAAACCTGCTCTTGCTGGTTTTTTAACAGGTTTGGTCGGTTTAGCTTTGCCTTATATTTTATCTTCCGGTAATGGAAGCGTTGAAATGCTTATGAAAGGCGAATTTCCAATAGCGGTAGTATGCTTAATTTTTGTAGCAAAATTTATTATAACACCTCTTTGTTTTGGCTCAGGTGCTGCAGGCGGCATCTTTTTGCCGATGCTAATGTTAGGTTCTTTTCTTGGTTATATAACTGGATTTGTAGCAAATTATTTTGGTGCAGATGTGAATATAATAGCAATCTCTTCTATCGGAATGGCTGGTTTTTTAGCTTCTGTTGCTCGTACTCCGATAACTGCTGTAGTTATGGTATTTGAAATGACTGGAGGATATGAATGTATTTTGCCACTAATGTTAACAGCTGCGATTGCTGATATGGTGGCTGAAAAATTTAATCATAAACCAATTTATGCTAAGTTGGTTGTTAATCAGTATAAGAATGCAGGAGTTAATATTTCTGAAAATACTTTGGTTAAAGATGTTATGACACGCAATATAAAAGTGTTTAATAATGATTCTAATATTCTTGATATTTTAAACATAATGAAAGCAGAAGGACATAATGCGTATCCGATTCAGGATAAGAAAGACAAACTTTGTGGAATTATTACCCGTTCTGACATAGAAGATGTATTGGTTGATAATAGAATGAAATCAATTGCGGTAAGTCGTATTTTGGAAACCAGCCCTGTGACGGTTTATCCTAATGATAATCTTTATACGGCTTATTATAGACTTCACGAAAATGGTACAGAGTGGGCGATTGTTATTGATAAAGCTGAACATGTTCTTGGAATTATTACAAGACAAGATGTGCTTAAACTATAATTAGGTCTTTAAGTCGTTAGGTCATTAAGTCATTAAGTTCATTTAATTGCTCGTGTTATAATAGTAAAAAAAGAATGCGAGTTAGTAAGAAGTGAAAAAATTTTGGTTTAGTTTATCGGATAAGATACGGTTTTTATTTATTGGTGGATTTAATGCAGGTGTATCGTACTTGATTTATTCTGCATTTTGTTTAATATTAGGCGAAGCTGCTTATCAAATTGCACTAGCTCTAGCTTGGGCAATATCATCTGTCGTATCTTTTACCACCCAAAAATTTCTTGTGTTTGAAGCTAAAGGTAATTGGATAAAAGAATATCTAAAATGTTGTACAACTTGGTTTTTTAGCTACTTGATTAATGCCGGTTTACTGGAATTTATTGTTAAAATTTTACACTTAAATGTATTTATTGCACAAATTGTTGCAACTCTTGCTGCTGCAATTTTTACATACGTTTTGTTTAAAAAATTTGCATTCAGACCTAAAAAATCAATCTAGGGTTTTATTTATGACAAATATTGATGCTAAGTATATGAAAATGTGTTTAACGCTTGCAAAGCGTGGAGCTGGGCGTGTTGCGCCTAATCCGATGGTCGGATGTGTGGTTTTGGATAAGAGCGGAAATATAGTATCAAAAGGATACCATAAAAAATATGGTGAAAACCACGCAGAACGTGATGCTTTGCTGAAATTGCAAAATAACGAGGCATGTGGTGGAACTTTGTATGTAAATTTAGAACCATGCTCACATTATGGCAAGACTCCGCCTTGTGTTGACTTGATTATAGCGCATAAATTGGCAAGAGTTGTGATTGGAATGAAGGATGTTAACCCCAAAGTTGATGGAATTTCCAAGCTAAAAGCTGTCGGAATTCAAGTTGATTATGTTTTAGAAAAAGAAGCGACATTTTTCAATAGAGCTTTCATAAAAACAATGGTCAAAAAGATGCCTTATGTGGTTTTAAAGACTGCTACTACAATGGATGGTAAAATTGCAACAAAAACAGGCTCTTCTAAGTGGATAACATCTGCTGCTGCCAGAGCAGATGTTTATAAGATGAGAAAAGAGTTTGATTGTATTATGACAAGTTCAAATACTGTTATTGCAGATAATCCGACAATGAAGATGGTACGGGGTAAGTGGAAATGCGTTCTTGATAAGGATCTGAGGACAGATAAAGGCTCTAAAATTTATGAAGAAGGTCAAATTTATATAGCGTCAAGGGAGAATACTCCGCTTAAGAATAACCAATTGGATGTTGAGGCTGTTCTAAGACATTTGTATTCACTCGGAATTTATTCTGTTTTTGTAGAATGTGGCGGGACTTTAGCTGGTGCAATGCTCCGTGAAGGTTTGATTGATGAAGTGTATCAATTTGTCGCTCCCAAAATTCTTAATGATAATTCCGGATACAGCTGTTTTAATGGGGATTGTATTAATGAAATTTCAAAAGCCAAAAATCTTTCTGTTTATGATATTAAACAAATTGGTACGGATATTTTGATTAAGTCTGTAGTTGGTTAAGTTATTGTGAAAGTTATTGGTGGGTATCGCATTGCAAAATTAATGTGGTTCTATTAGCCGGTTTTAAGCTTTACCCACCAATAACTAAACATCTTCACCTCAATGCCTCTAACCTTCTATCTAGCAATAACTATTACGCTTGCAATATAGTGGCATTAATAACATCAATAAAATCAAATTTATTTGTGTCGAATACGCCTTTGTCTGTAATTTTTAGTTCTGGTATAACCGGAAGTGACAAGAAGCCCATAGTCATAAATGGATCGTTTAATTCACATCCGATGGAATGCGCAGCTTGATTTAATTCTTCGCATTTGTCTACAACATAATCAAATTTTCTATCAGACATCAAACCTGCAATCGGTAATGCTAATTCAGAAATAATTTCTCCATCCTTAACTACAACTTTACCACCTTTGCACTTAATCAATGCAACGGCTGCGGTGTACATGTCAGCATCGTTTGTACCGATTACAATCATGTTGTGCGAATCGTGTGCGACAGTAGATGCTATTGCACCGCATTTCAGATTAAATCCTTTCACAAAACCTTTGCCTATGTTTCCTGTAGCTCTATGACGTTCAATTACACAGATTTTAAGAGTATCGTTTTCAATATTACTGATAGCATTGCCATCTTCAACAAGAGCCTCTGTTTCAACTGATTTGGTAATTAATTGGTGCGGAATAACTTCCAGTGCTTTGACGCCAATTTTGCCATCAGGTTCATTTACGCTGATTTTAAAATCTTCAGGAGTAATCCATCTTACGTTAACAGAGTTTCTAATAGCAAGTGCTTCACCTTGCGGAATTTCTATTGCTAATTTGCCATTATGAGCAATAACGTTACCGTTTTTCATAACGATATCAGGCTTAAATGATTTTAAATCTGGTAATACAAGTAAATCTGCTTTATACCCTGGGGCAATCGCACCAAGGTTTTGTAGTCCAAAGTATTCTGCAGTATTCAAACTTGCAACTTGAATAGCCTTAATAGGGTCAACACCTGCCTCTACTGCGCGTCTAACCATTCCGTTAATATGTTCTTTTAAATCGGATGGGTGTCTGTCATCAGTTACAAAAATACATTTTCTTGTGTTGCAGTTTTTTAGAACAGGTAGAAGTGCGTCCAAATCCTTTGCAGCCGTTCCTTCTCGAATCATAACGTACATTCCGAGTCTGATTCTTTCGATTGCTTCTTCCGGTGTTGTGCATTCGTGGTCAGATTTTACTCCGCTTGCAACGTAAGCACACAAATCTTTTCCACTCAAATATGGAGCGTGACCGTCAATACGTTTTTCTTTTGATTTTGCAAGTTCAAGTTTTGCCATAACGTTATTATCAAGATTCAAAACTCCGGGGAAATTCATCATTTCTGCAAGTCCGAGAACCCAAGGTTTGTCAATCAAAAGTGACAAATCGTAGCTGTTTAAGTCAAAACCTGATGTTTCAAACGGAGTAGCAGGAACGCAAGATGGAAGCATTGTATATACATCCATGGGAAGATTTTTTACAGCTTCGTGCATAAAGCTGATGCCGTGCAAGCCTAATACATTTGATATTTCGTGCGGGTCAATGATTACAGTTGTTGTGCCGGCAGGTAATACAACGCTTGCAAATTCTTTTGGTAACATCATTGCGCTTTCCAAGTGCACGTGTCCGTCAATAAAAGAAGGTGAAACAAACGCTCCATTTACATCAATTTCTTTTTCACCGGAATAATTTTCGCCAATCCCTGCAATAACACCGTCGACAATTGCAATGTCGCCTTTGTAAATTTCTTCTGAAAGAACATTCACAATATTAGCATTCTTGATTACTAAATCAGCTTTTTCTAATCCTCTTGCAACATTTATAATATTTCCCATTTTTCACCTATAAAATTAAATTTCTGTAATCAACGAGTTTTGATAAGTCTTCGCTTTTGATAACTTCATCAATAATATCTTTGAAACTTTCTGCCTTTTCAGTTTTCATACTGTCAGGCAAAACAATATCTGCGTTTGTTTTAGAATTTACAAACCCCTTGTTCGATACTAAAAACTCTCTATATAGTTTTAGTATTTTCATATCGTCTTCGTTAATTTTGTATTCTGTAGAAAGAAAATATTTCATATCCTTAGGGAATAATTCTAAGAATCTAATCATAAAATCAGTATCAGCTGTGTTTTCTTCATCATTATATTCTCCGCCCAAACAAGGATTGTTTAGAATTTCTTGTTCCGGTTGAGTTTTTATGTAAGCTGCCCACATTAGACATCCAACGTAGAATCCAAGGTTATTGTAAAATATTTCCAAAAATCTTTTGTAATATTGTCTAAATTTCATTTTCTTTTGAGAAAGGTTCTTAAATCTGTTAATATCCATATAAAGATATTCAACAGTCCCCCTAAAAGCTAATATAAATGGTCCAAATCCTGGGTCAAATTCTAAGCCTGCATTTGTCATAACATCTTCCCTTTTAAATATTTATACCATTTTAGTTTAACGGGTTGGAATAGTCAAGAATGTAGGTTGTAAATTAGAAGGGCTGAAATTGTTGAATTAATACCCACTAGCATTCGTAACTTTCGCAAAGCTCAAGAACGACTGCGACCTCCCTGATTAGGGCGGTATGTTAGGGAAAATATTATATCAATAACCACCCAATAAAAAAGTAAAAGCGATAATTGTGTAAATTATCGCTAAATTATGTGTGTGTATTATATTATAGATTTTTTACAAAGTGTGTGTGTTCTAAGGTAAATGTTTATCTCTAAAACTTGATTAAGCAATTGCTACAAATTGTTTTGATTCGTTTTGAGGAGCTTGGTCGTTTTCACGAATCATACTGAATGTTCTGTATAATTTGTAACCTAATGCCTTTAATGGGTTTGCGCTAACAGAGTCTGCGTTTTGTGCAAATTCTTTGTTTTGTTCAAACTTAACTGATGCTTGTGGATCTCTCAACATAAGAATTGCATTTTGTGAAGCAGCATCCTTAGAAACATCGTTAGCTCTGAAATTGTTATTTATATAATTTATATTTGAGATTTTATTAATTTGCATTTTTATCACCTCTGTGAACTTTCTGTTAGAATTAAGTGTTTTATTTACACTTCATTTAACAAT
Source organism: uncultured bacterium (assembly GCA_902464375.1). Classification (GTDB taxonomy): domain Bacteria; phylum Cyanobacteriota; class Vampirovibrionia; order Gastranaerophilales; family Gastranaerophilaceae; genus CAG-196. The sequence goes on from CABQIM010000025.1 coordinate 6,489, forward strand.
TTCATTATGCTACATATAAAATAAAAAGTCAAGAGGGTGGAAGTTATTTTGTTAACTTTTGTGAAATATAGGATGCGCAAGGGTTTTGGTATAAAATGTCGTTTTTACACTTAAAAAATAGCCTAGTTGGGTATCGTCCATCTGGGGGAATTTATTTTTTGATTTTTTGTCATGGTTGATTTTAAAAAAGAGTATTTTTAGAGGATTTTTTTATAATTTTATGAAAAAAAGAAGAAAAACTGTTTGCGTAGTGTAAAAAATACACTAATTAATATGATTATCCACTCTACTATTCACTAATTGAATTATTTATAGTATAATTTTGGCATGACGAGGGGATGTTATATGTCACAAGATAAAAATACTAGTAACAATCATTCATTAAGAGAACCTGAATTTTATAACAAATGGCGCAGTTTGTTTCAGTTTTTGGTAACTCACGTTTTTTACATGATTAGGTTTAAACTGGTTTATCGCTTAGAAGTTTATGGCAAAGAAAACATTCCTGATGATAATAATTTTATTGTTGCTGCTAACCATCTTTCAACGCTTGATCCTCCGCTTGTGTGTGGAGTGATGAATAAGCCTGTTGCTTATATGGCGAAGAAAGAATTGTTTGAAAATCCTTTCTTGTGCTGGTGGTTGAATTGGCTTGGTGCATTTGCAGTCGATAGAGAAAAACTTGGTGTTTCAACTATCAAAACAGTTAAGAATTTGAAAAATACAGGATGGGTTCTTGGTATATTTCCACAAGGTACAAGACAAGAAGCTGGAGAAATAAGCCACATAACTAAAGGTTTTGCTTCTCTTGCAAAAAGTACTAAATGCGGTATTTTACCTGTTGGAATTACCGGCACACAAGAAGTAAAAAGATTTCCATTCAGTGGAAAAATTATAGTAAGAATCGGAAAAGTTATACCTTATACAGATAATGTTGCAGGTATGGTCGATGATTGGGAGCAATCAATAGAAGATTTGACCGGTTTTAAGTATGTAAAAGATGAAAAAGTAGAAGAAAAAGTTGGTTCGTAGAATTAAGATATAGTTGGAAGGATAAAATGGGAACAGAAAAAAATTATAACAGAAGATGCGAAAAAGATTACAGCGCCTTTAGAACATTCTATTATATGTTGTTTTTGGGTTTGGTTGTTTATCCTGTTACAAAATTGATGTATAACATAAAAATTGTTGGTAGAGAAAATGTTCCTAAAAATCCACATGTCATATATGCAGGAAACCATGTATCTTATCTAGACCCACCGATTATATCTCTTGCTGCTTGGCGAAACGTTGCCTATATGGCAAAGCAAGAACTTTTTAAGGATGATAATAAATTGCTAAGATTTCTTGTGCATACTCTAGGAGCGTTTGCTGTAAATCGTGATAAACCGGAAATTGCAACTTTTAAGACGGTTAAAGCTGTATTTAATACTCCTTGGTCGTTGGGAATTTTTCCTCAGGGTAGAATTATTAAAGAGCCTGTTATAAAAGATATTCATAAAGGATTTATTTTATTTGCAAAAAAATTTAAGGCTGATATTGTACCAGTTGGTATCAAAGGTTTTGACGGATATGCAAAAAAATTGTTCCAAAAACATATTACAGTAACAATCGGTAAACCAATTTCTTATGAATTAGATGAAGATGTAATTCTAAAGGAATGGGCAAGACAAATTTGCGAATATACAGGGTTTGAAAATCAAATTGAAAGCGAAGTAGAAGCTTGTTAAAATGTGCTACGCACGTAGGTACTACGTACGTAGACATTGGGTCGGCTTTTATTAATGGAAAATTGAAAGTGGAAAGTTGTTTTAAAATAGTTAGTAGTTGCAACTACAAGTAGGGCGCGTCCCCTCCCTTTATAGGGGGAGGGTAGAATTTCAAGTTGAGCTATGCGAAACTTAGAAATTCGGGTGGGGGCTAATTAAAAAAGTTAATGGTGCATAAGATGCACCCTACGATTTTTAAATATAAACTTTTCGCAATATCTCTTTACAAACTAGCAATTTTTATTTTTACACTACTTTATCTCTATGCAAAAGAATGAAAGGTTTTATAGTAGCATGAATATTTTAGCACTGAATAATTTAAAATTAGGAAATTCTTATAACAATCAAATTAAACAAAATAAAATGACAGTTCCGTCTTGGGGGCTAAAGATGAATGCACCATTGCGCGAAGATACTGTAACATTTTCTACACAGCCTCAAGCGCAGGATGTTGCGTTTAAAGCAACACCAACTGCAAAGTTTTTAACAACAAGAACCGGTGGAGTTTCAAAAGCTACAGCAAAAGAAATTAATGCTATTGCAGAAGAATCTCAACCTGCTATTCAAGCATTTATGAGAAGTATTTTTTCCGATTTAATAGTAACTGAAAAGAAACCAAATAACTTGATTGCATTTATTTCAGGTAGAGCAAAAAAACCTGATTCTATTGCAGAAAAAAGCAAAATCATGCAAGAAAATAAAAAAGTTGGCATATTGAAAAGAATGACAGACTTGAATGGTGTAAAAATTGTATTAACAGATGGTTCACGCAAAAATGTTCATAAAACATTAGGTATACTTTTAGATGCTGTTAAAAAAGGTTTGGTTTATGTAGAAGAAGTGGAACCAAAGCGACCAAAAGCTGCTGCAAAATTAAAAGGCAAAGAAAGGTCAAAATGGGATTATGCAGATCCAGCTTTCTTGCAAAAATTTATAAAAGAAGCTGAACAAGCTATGAAAAGACCTGTAACTTTTGAGGATCCGAGCACTGTATCCGGAACAAAAGCAAACTATACAGCTCTTCACTTTTTATTAAGACTTCCCGGACAAAAAAGACCATTTGAATTACAGCTAATGGGACCAAGTGTTGCAAAATTTAAGCATTTAGATGATATTTTATTTAAGATTTTGAATAACAAGAATGTTGACAAAAAATATCAACCGATTGTCGACGTATTAAAACCTCTTGTAATGACTCAAGATGATAAAACGATGGCTAAGTATATAAAACTTCGTGATAAGATGGATAAATTAAAATTTACACAAGCTGAATACGAAAAATTAACCGGTAGAATCACTATGGGTGATGAAAAATTGATTAAAGAAGCTGATTCTAAAGAATTTAGTGCAAAAGTAGATAGTTTACTTCGTTCGAAAGATGTTAAACGTGAAGATTTGAATATTTTAGCTGATAATGTTGAATTAGAAAGTGATTATCAGGATAAAACTTTTGTTAAAAATTTCAGAACAAAGGTTGCACAGCACGATTTGTTTGCGGACTATAGAGCGGAAGCCTTTTTATTCCAAAGAACAAGACCGCCAATAAAATACAGTGCGGATGATAGTCGTGAGTACTTCTTGCCTATGACGGTAGATTTACCTGGAGAATACGACTTGAACAAGCTTAATAGAATGTTGATTGAATGCGAAAAAAAGGGTGCAAATTCTAAAACTACTAAAAAATAGTAAAGTTTTGGATATGATAGTTTTATACTGATGAAACCCACCCGCATTTGTACGGCTCACGTAGTTCGCCTACAACTTCGACCTCCCTAACAAGGGCGGTAGATTTGATGTTTTTTTAGGATGAACTTTTCTTATTATGCTTTTTTTGCGGCTTGTTTGTCTTTTTGGTAAATTGTTGTGGATTTTTTGTATAAGATGTTTGAATTCTCTTAACACTGAAAACATCCGGCATAGACTGAAGTGCAATCATTACTTTGCGTAGTGTTTCAATGTTATCAAGTTCTATACCAAGCTCAATGATACCGACTTTACCTTTAGACTTAACATTAGCGGAAGTAATGTTGGTATTATTATCCGATACAACTCCAATAACGTCTTTGAGCAATCCAAGCTTTTCTGCTGTTTCGATACGGATTGTTGTGCTGTATGTTTTGTTAACATTATTGCCTGACCAATGAATATCAATCAAACGTTCTACAGGAATGTTCTCTAAAGTTTTGCAATCAAGCCTGTGAACCGTAACACCCTTAGAACGCGTTACAACACCGATGATTGGTTCTCCTGGGATTGGTGAACAACATCTTGCAAAAGAATATAGTAGTCCTTCTAAGCCTACGATATCTTTTTCGGAAGCTTTTCTTGGTTTGTGAGGATTTGGTGCTTCCTGCTTTGGTGGTTTTCTTAATCTGTTAACAATTTTGTTAACTGTTGTTTCACCGTAACCCAATGCTGCAAATAAATCGTCAGCACTCACATAATTCATTTGTTTTGCGACTTTTGCAAATTCACCATTTTTGACAAATTCATCAAAAACTGTCTTGGTTAATTCGTGTTCAAGGTTAGCTTTTCCAATTTCAATATGGTCTTCACGTTTATTCTTTTTGTACCATTGACGAATTTTAGAAGCTGCTTGCTTTGTTACAACAAAGTTTAACCAGTCCAAACGTGGAGCAGAAACTTTTGATGTCATAATTTCTACGATGTCACCGTTTTTGAGCTTGGTATCAAGTTGTGCAATTCTACCGTTAATCAAAGCTCCAACAGTCTTATGTCCGACATCAGAGTGAATACGATACGCAAAGTCAACCGGTGTAGCGTTTAGAGGTAAGTCTATTACATCGCCTCCAGGGGTGAATGCAAAAACTTGGTCAGAAAATAAATCCATTTTTACAGAGTTAACAAAATCCTCTGCATTTTTTGTTTCTTTGTTATATTCAACCAGTTTGCGCATCCAAGAGAACTTGATATCACTAGCTGAATCCGCTTTCTTAGACCCTTTTTCTTTGTATCTCCAGTGTGCAGCAATACCATATTCTGCTATTTCATGCATTTCCCAAGTTCTAATCTGAACTTCCAAAGGTTTTTGCCTTGGACCAATTACAGAAGTGTGAAGTGATTGGTACATGTTTCCTTTTGGCATTGCAATATAATCTTTGAAACGCCCTGGAATTGGTTTGAATTGAGAGTGAATAAGCCCGAGCACTTCATAACATTCTTTTTCTGTATCAACGATTACACGTACTGCCGTAATGTCATATAAATCGTGGAATGCTACATTCAGACGACGCATTTTATTGTAAATACTGAAATAATGCTTTGCTCGACCTGTTATTTGGGCATTAATCCCGCTTGCTTTAACATCTTTAGAAATCTTGTCAATAAGCAATTTAACGGTCATTTCTCGTTCAGCTTTTTTCTGTGAAACCAATTGAGCGATTTCATAATACTTATCTGGATGCAAATATTTTAGCGATAAATCTTCCAATTCGGCTTTAATTTTACCGACACCTAAACGGTTTGCCAATGGCGCAAAAATATCAAGTGTTTCCTGCGCAATTCTCTGTTGTTTCACCGGTGTCATATAATTAAGAGTGCGCATATTATGGAGTCTGTCTGCAAGCTTAAGTAGAATTATTCTGACATCACTTGCCATTGCAATAAGCATTCGTCGAAAGTTTTCTGCCTGACGTTCTTCTGTCGATTTGAACTGCAATTTACCTAGTTTTGTAACACCTTGAACAAGATTAAGCACATCCTCTCCAAACAGTTCTTTGAGTTCTTCCGGCTTTGTGTCTGTGTCTTCCAGAATATCGTGTAAAAATCCTGCCATAAGCGTGTGCTTGTCAGCCCTCAAGGCGATTAATATTTTTACAACTTCCATTGGGTGAATGATATATGGTTCTTCAGAAACCCTATATTGTCCGGAATGAAGCTTTTTGGCAAATTCAAAAGCTTTTTCAAGCTCTGCAATATCGGCTTCCGGATATTGTTGTTCGATTAGTAGCGCTCTTATTTCGTCAAAAGTAATTACATATTGTTCCATAATAATGCTATCATAGTGTTTTTTTAAGCATTTTGCAAGTTTTTTGGCTCAAAATCGTGTATATGGATTAAAGCGGAGTGTATTGAACAAGGTGAAAATTGACAAGGTAAATTGTGTTAAAGATAATAAAGTTATGGAACAAGATGAATTAAGTAATTTTATTGATGGAGTTATTAATAACAATTTAGAACCCAAAGTTAATGAGGTCGTTGTAGGTGCTATTAATGTTAAGATTATTGATTATTTAAATTCAAGGAATATCATTCTCATTATAATCTATTTCTTCAATTTTTAAAATGTTTGTCCGATTTGAGATTTAATGCTTTTGAACATTTTTACAATTTATCAAATTCTCGTTTAATTTCTTGAATATCTTGCCACATAAGCCATTTAGGGCTGCCTTTGGTTCTTGCATCATTTCTAAGCAGGTATGATGGGTGAAATATTGGCATCATTTTTGCACCAAAAACATCAACAATCGCATTTTCAGGATTGAACCATTTGCCACGAATTCTTGTGATTCCGCCAACATTACCAAGAATTGATTGTACAGCTACATTTCCGCACAAAAGTATTATTTGGGGCTTAATGATTTCTATCTGTGATTTCAAATATTCCCAGCAAGCTTCTTTTTCTTCCGGCAGTGGATTTCTGTTATCAGGTGGTCGACATTTAATCGTATTACAGATGTAAACGTCTTTTTTACGTGTTAAACCGACAGCAGCAAAAATCCTGTCTAAAAGTTGTCCGGCTTTTCCGACAAAAGGTTTACCTTCCTTATCTTCATAAAATCCTGGGGCTTCGCCTATTAGCATAAGTTTAGAATTTGGAACACCGTCATCAAAAACAATATTTGTACGAGTTTCACCCAAAGGACATTTATGACATCCCAAACACTTTTCTTTGACAGTTGTGAGTTGTTCGTACATTTTATACCCCGATTTTTGTAGGTTGGATTTACCAATCCGACAAAAACTTTCACTTATATTACGCTTGAATAAGTTCTTTAACCTTATTTCTCTGAACTGTAGCTTTTTTAGTTCTAGGTAAAGCTTGTTTCAAAACAGTAATATTAATAGGACGTTTGTATGGTGTCAAACGTTGTGAAAGTCGCTTAACTTCATCTTTCATCATCTTATCAAGAATTTTATCATCGTATTTAGACTTTAGTTCATCTGTCGGAACAACAACTGCAGCGATATCTTCTGTACCGTCTTTTGCACCGCCTTCACGAGAAACTCCAAATACACAAACTTCTGAGAATAAATCGCTCTTTTCCAAAACTGATTCAACTTCTTCCGGAAATACTTTTTTGCCGCCGGATAGTACAATCATATTTTTCAAACGACCTGTTATGTAAACTCGTCCACTGTCATCAATTCTAGCTTTATCACCTGTATGGAACCAGCCTTCTTCGTCAATAGCTTCACGTGTTAATTCCGGTTGATTATGATAACCTTTCATTACAGAAGGACCTTTAAGCAACAATTCGCCTGTTTCAGAATCAATTTTTGCCTCATAGCTTGGAAGAGGTTTACCAACAGAACGTAAATCTCTGTGACGTTCAATGTTAATAGTTGCAATTGGACTTGTTTCTGTCAAACCATAAACTTCATAAATTTGAATACCAACTCTTTGGAAGAATTTTGCAACGTTCAAATCTAATGGTGCACCGCCTGACATGCAGCCCTTGAAAGCGCCGCCGAAGCACTTATGTATTTTTCTGAACATAAGTTTTTTCATCCAAATAAATGGTACAAATTTTGCAAAGTGGTAAAGAAACGGAAACATTCTTTGTGAAAATTTTGAAGTATTTTTCATTTCCGCCTCAAGTCCTGTCTTAAGAAGTTTTAAGAATGCAGGAACTACAACCATGAATGTGATTTTTCTGTCACGCATTATGTTTAAAATGTCTTTTGGTTTTAAATTATGCGTGTAATAAACTGTGAATCCAAGGTTTAAGAACGTAGAGAATCCAACTGTCATTTCAAACAAGTGGTTCATTGGAAGAATTGAAAGTACTCTAACATCTCCGTATGGTAAAATCTTGTCAAATGCTGTTTTTAAGTCTTTTAACTGCGCAAGCATATTGCCGAAAGTTGTTTCAACGCCTTTTGGGTGACCGGTTGTTCCTGAGGTATAGATAATGAATACAACAGACTTTCTTGAACGATGGCGCCATTTGCAAGTGTAATTGTTTGGAATTGTATAAATACTTTCCAAATTATCATTAATAGGGTGCTCGTCCATTACGATAATATGCTTTAGTGAAGGAATAACTTTTTGTAATTCGAGGGCTTTGTCTATGTATGTTTGGGATACAAGCATTACAGATGGTAAACAGTCTGAAAGAATGGACTGCAATTCATATTTTGTAAGCTTGATATCTAGAGGAACGGTAATCAATCCTGAAATTACTGATGCGAATACGCAAGCGCCATATTCAGGCTTTGATTCAGAAAGAATAGCAAGCTTTTCACCTTTTTGTAGTCCCAAATCGTTCATCAAATAAGCCGCAAGTCTTCTTGACATTAAACCTAAACCATCATAAGTAAGCTCTTTCCAACCGAATTGAGTTTTTGTACCTAAAGCAATTTTTCTTGCGTATATATTAGTCTTGTCTTCAAGTAAAGATAATACATTACTTTCACGTTCTTTCATACTTCCCTCCTGACACACAAAAGCCTAATAGTATTATATGGATAACAGGCGAATAGGTCAATAGGGAATTGAATTACTCGATTGTGAAAAGTTGAAAGTTGTTCTAAAATTAGTCGTGCAAAACAACTTTGTTGTTATTCAAAGATGCTCTTACATCAACAACTCTTTGGTTTGTACTTCCAACCCAGTGTTTTTTATTATCCAAAAGTTCTTTTACAAATTTGCCTTCGCAAATTACATCAATGTCTGCAATTTCCGGAATATCTTTGATTTCTTCCCACAAGAAACCTGTATACAACCAGATTGTTTTATCCGGTAATTCTTGTCTGATTTTTTTAATTAATCTGAAAACTTCTTCTCTGTTGAATGGGTGTAAAGGGTCACCGCCGGAGAAAGTTATGCCTGCAACGTGCGGTCTGTTTAAGGCTTCAAACAATTCTTTTTCTGCTGCTTCATCAAATGGAATACCACCTGTGACATCCCAAGTTATTGGATTTTGGCAACCTTGGCAGTGATGAGTGCAACCAGCCACCCATAATACAACTCTTAAGCCGTCACCATTTAACATGTCATCTTTTGTGATATTGTGATAATTCATTTTCAAAACTCCCTTTGCTTTAGTTAAGTATACCACATCCTAATTAAAATAAAATATCGTAATATATTTTTACAATTTGAAAAGATTTTCTTGATAAGATATTATTATATTGAAGGATTGTGCTTGGGGAGTCATGGAAAATAATTATTTTGCACTACTAGCTAACGATGTTAAGAAATTATGGAACGGTTTGGACGGCAACCAAAAGCTTGGAATGCTTGCGCTGATTGTCGTTACGATTATTGCTGCGACATTTTTCTTATCAAAGGCTATGGAACCCGATTGGGTTGTATTATATTCGGACCTTAACGAAGTTAACGCTATGAGTATCGTTGAAGGTATGAAGAAAAACGGATATCAGTATAAAGTATCAGATGACCATAAATCAATTTTGGTGCCATCAAATGTTCGAGATGATATGAGAGTTTTTGTTGCAGAAAACGACCTTATCAAGAATGGTGATACAGGTTTTGAACTTCTTGATGATATGCAGTTAGGTTCTACTGATTTTAAGAACAAATTAACTAAACAAAGAATTTTTCAAGGAGAATTAACTCGTTCTATCGAAAGAATTCAAGGGGTTAAATACGCACGTGTTCAGCTTGCGGAACCTGAACGTTCGATTTTTGATGATAATGATGAAAAACCGACGGCATCAGTAGTTTTGGTACTTGAACCTGGATATAAGATTAAGGCAGGACAAGTAAAAGCTATCAAAAATTTGGTTGCGTATGCTGTTCCAAGAATGACTCCGGAACAGGTATTTATAACTGACCAAAACGGTAATAGCCTTTCTGATGAAACATCAAAGAACTCTACAGATATGGAAAGCTTTAAGTCAAATCTGGAAAAAGATACTGCTAAAAAGATTTCAGAAGTATTAGAAAAAATTGTCGGCAAAGGTAATGTTTCTGTTCAAGTTAATGCTGATATTGATTTTAATTCTGCTAAATCTACAATAGAAAGTTATATACCGGTAAATGATAAAGGTGAAGGTGTTATAACAAGTTCTCAAACTGAGGTTGAAACTTATGAGAACCCTAATAATGTTCCTAATCCAAACAATGTAAATCAAAGAAATCTTAATTATTCAAAACAGAAAACTGCTGTAAATTATAGCGTATCCAAGGAAGTTAAACAGGTAGTTTATGCTCCTGGGACAGTAAAAAGACTTTCTATAGCGGTTGCAGTTAATAAGATTTTAACAGATTCGGAAAAAGAAGAATTAAAAAATCTTGTTTTATCAGCATCTGGTGTTGATTACTCAAGAGGTGATGTAATTTCTGTTTCAGGACTTCAATTTGAAGGTGCTTCTATTGACAAGAAGGCGCAAGAAGATTTTGCACAACAATATCAACAAGAACAGATGTTGTATTTCGTTACTTCGTCAGTAATTCCACTTCTTATTGTACTTATTCTTGGTGGCTTTGCATTGTTTATTCTTAAGAACTTTATATCAAAAATGCCAACGCCAAAACGTCAAGAACGTGTAGTTCAAGTTGAAGAATCTGCTAATGCAGAAAGAGTAGAAGATTCTGAGGCAGATGAAAATGTACCGAAAATAGAGTTAAATAAAAAAGAAGTTAAGTCACAAAAAGAACAAAGTATTAATGAATTGAATGAAGCTGTAATGGCATCTCCGGAAGATGCTGCTAAACTGCTGACTTCGTTTATTAGAGATTAAAATAAATTTTAAAAACGAACTTAACGACCTAAAGATTTAGTGACTTAAAGACTTTACCAAAAGGAAAAGATAAATGGGTATTGAAGAAATAAAAAAGGCAAAAGAAGAGGCGAAGCGGACGTTTACACGTCCAAGTCAAAAGGTTGCAGCGCTTTTGATTGCTTTAGGGCCGGCAACAGCTTCTGAAATACTTAAGAATATAAAAGATGAAGATTTGTTGGAACAAATTACTCTTGATATTGCAAATCTTGGAAAAATATCTGATGAAGACTTGAATGAAGTACTTACAGAGTTTAAGTCAGTTTTCCAAGCTAGAAATTATATTGCTCAAGGTGGTGTAAGTTATGCGAAACAATTGTTAGCGCAAACTTATGGTGAGGCAGAAGCCGGAAAATTATTAGAAAAAGTTAACTCTATGGTTAATACAAATCCATTCTTTTTCTTGAATGAAGCTGATCCGTCGCAGCTTGCAAATACTTTTGCTTCTGAAAATCCGCAATTGCTAGCGCTTATTTTGGCTTACTTAAGACCGGAACTTGCTGCGCAGGTGTTGGCATTTCTTCCTCCGGATATTCAAGCGGTTGTATCTATGCGAATTGCTGATATGACTCCGACAAATCCAGAAATTTTGTCTACAATTGAAGATATTGTTGAACGCAAGTTCTCAGCTCTTCTTGTTCAAGATTTCTCAAATGCGGGTGGTGTGGAATCTCTTGCAAATATCTTGAACTGTTGCGACAGAGGTACAGAAAAGAATATTATGGAATGGCTTGATATAGAAAATCAACAAATGGCTCAAGAAGTACGAGATTTGATGTTCGTATTTGAAGATATCATTATTCTTGACGATAGAGCTATTCAAAGATTGCTTAGAGAAGTTGATACCAAGCAGCTTGCTCTTGCGCTTAAAGGTACAAAAGAAGAAATTAAGGATAAAGTATTCAAAAATATGTCAGAACGTGCAAGGCAAATGCTTTCAGATGATATGGAATATCTTGGACCTGTTAGAGCAAAAGAAGTTCAAGAAGCTCAAACCGGTATTGTTAATGCTATCAGAAATCTTGAGGCAACAGGTGAAATTACTATTACACGTGCAAGTGTTGAGGATGAATTAATTGAGTAGCAGCAGAATAAAATCTAATGAAATTCAAATGGGTGAAAATTATGTTTTGCCTATTGAGCAAACACGTGTTACTCGCCAGCAAGCGAAGGTTCAACAAATAATTGAAGAAACAGATGCTAAAGCTCAAGAAATTATACAAAATGCTCAAAATCAATCTCAAATAGTTGTTCAAGCTGCAAATACGGAAGCGGATACAATTATTGAAAACGCAAGAAGAAAAGGTGAGAGTGAGTATGAAGCAATAAAGAATGAAGCTTATCAAGAAGGATTCAAGAAAGGTGAACAAGATGGGCTTTATAAATTCCAAAATGATGCGGTGGAAGCCTTGAAATCTTTGGATACTTTGTGTGCTAGTCAGTATGAATTGAAGAAAAATATTATTGATTCTGCAACACGTGATATTGTGGAACTTGTTGCGGCAATAGCGGATAAAGTTTGTCATAAAGCTTTTAATACCCAGATTTTACACAGAATTACGGTTGATGCGATTAAACAATTGCATGACAAAGAAAATATTACAATTATTGTTAATCCGAAATTAGCGGATAATATAAACAAACTTGTTCCGGAATTCAGAAAAGAGATTCCAAAATTGCAAACATTGAAAATCTTGGAAGATAATTCACTTTCTCCGGACGGTGTTATTGTAGAAACACCGGATACCAGAATGGATTCCAGAGTTTCTGTACAAATTGCAGAAATTGCAGAAAAAATGCTTACGGGTGCAGATGATGGAATGGAACAAAAATAAATACCTCGATATAATTAAGAATACGCAAACCATAAAAGAAATCGGTAAGATAACGGAAATTATTGGGCTTACGATTGAATCTGACGGACCAAAATCTTCTATTGGTGATTTGTGCTATATTTATAATAATTATAATGACACTCCTACAATGGCGGAAGTTGTTGGATTTAAGCGTGATAAAATTTTACTTATGCCGCTTGCTGCACCGGACGGAATTCGCCCAGGGGCACTTGTTGTAAATACAGGCGGTGCTATGAAAATAGGTGTTGGTAATCAACTTATCGGGAGAGTTCTTGACGGGCTTGCACGCCCCATAGATACACTTGGTGATATCAAATTTACGGAATATCGCTCTACTCGAGCTGATGCAATAAATCCTCTTAAGCGTAAGAGAATTTCTGAACCGCTTTCGCTGGGTATTCGTTCTATTGATGGTTTTATGACAGTTGGTAAAGGGCAAAGAATGGGTATTTTTGCCGGTTCTGGTGTTGGTAAAAGTACAACAATTGGTATGATGGCAAAAAATACGACTGCGGATTTGAATGTTATTGCGCTTATTGGTGAACGTGGACGTGAGGTTAAGGAATTTATTGAAGAAATTTTGGGGCCCGAGGGTATGAAACGTTCAATCGTAATCGCTGCGACTTCTGAACAGCCGTCTTTGGTAAAGATAAAAGCTGCTTTTGTCGCGACATCTATTGCAGAATATTTCCGTGATAAAGGTTTAGATGTTTTGTTTATGCTCGATAGCGTTACTCGTATTGCGATGGCGCAGAGAGAGGTCGGACTTGCAATTGGCGAACCACCTGCAACAAGAGGTTATACACCGTCTGTATTTGCGATTATGCCTAAGTTGATGGAAAGAGCCGGTACAAATGAATTTGGAACGATTACCGGATTGTATACCGTATTGGTAGAAGGTGATGATTTTAACGAGCCGATTTCTGATACAGCGAGAAGCATTCTGGATGGTCACATAATGCTATCAAGAGATTTGGCGCATAAAAACCATTATCCTGCTGTGGATGTTTTACAATCATTGAGCAGGGTTATGGGGGATGTAACTTCTAAAGAGCATAGAGCTGCTGCAGGTAAAATCAGAAATCTTCTTGCTGTTCACAAAAAGAACGAAGATTTGATTAATATCGGAGCTTACGTAAAAGGTTCAGACCCGAGTTGTGATAAGGCAATTGCTCTTATGCCGCAAATCAATGAATTTTTGCTTCAATCTACAGAAGATAAGATTGAATACGATACAACAATTAATCAATTGATTGAACTGGGAAATTTAGCCTAAAAAACTTTGTAAGAGCAACTACTCAATGAGCTAACAGGGTTTGATGTTATAACAGAACTTCTGCTGTATGCATTATAAGCATTTTGCATTACAACAGCTTCTTCTGTTGAATACCCTTGTTTTAAGGAATCTCGCAGAATAGAGTTTGATGAAATTTTTGAGGCTGAAAAATTTGTAACTTCGGCTTGTGGGGTGCTTTCAGTATTTAACCCAACTTCATAAGAACCTTGTTCCATGTCTACAACTTGGGCTTGAGGTTTACTTTTGAAATAAGCACGACTATATACCTCTGACTTGTCAATATTTGTTTCGTTGTCATAGGGTGTATGTGCATTTATTGTAATTTTAGACGGTTTAAACGGTGATGTCAGGTGTCCATAAACCGTGTCAGGCGAATAAGGAGCCAATGACTCTATACTCATTTATTTTTCCTTAAGATTAATATACTTATATACACTTATTATAAATCATGTTTTAAAGGTTCTAAACCCTGCATTTGCATGAAGTTTACAAAAATACATATTGGATAATTGTGGAAGTTGAAAGTTGAAAATGGAAAGTTGAAAGTCGTTTTAAAACAATTGGTAGTTGTAACTATAAGTATGGCGTGTCCCCTCCCTTTATAGGGGGAGGGTAGAATTTCAAGTTGAGCTATGCGAAACTT
>CABQIM010000026.1 GCA_902464375.1 uncultured bacterium
ATCTTATGATGCTCTAGAAAATGCTGATGCGCTACTATTATTAACAGAATGGAACGAATTCAGACGTCCTGATTTTGACAAAATAAAAAATGCATTAAAACTACCGATTATTTTTGACGGCAGAAATCAATACGATAAAAAAAGGCTGCAAGAACGTGGGTTTGAATGCTATCAAATAGGAAAAGTTTAAATGAAAAAAGTAATACTATTATCTTGCATTTTATTTTTAAATTCACTCATACCTCTTATGAGTCTTGCCGACACGGTTGTGTATAATACCAAAACTCAAAAATATCACTCTCTAAATTGTGAATGGGCAAAAAAATGTACAGTAAATTGCATAAGAATAGAACGTAAACAAGCTGTTCAACGTGGCGGAATACCTTGCAAAGTTTGTGGTGCAAGAGGTTAACTACTGCTGATTTTCTAATTCTTTTCTTATATCATCAACTGATACGTAAACAATCGGTGCATTATCGTCTTTTTTCAAATAAACATCAACAATTCCTGATTGAACAATAAATCTTTTGCACAAAATACAAATAAAATTATGTCCGTAGATATACATAGACGCACCCATACATCTATCTTGTCCGGCTTGAATTATCGCATTTTGTTCGGCATGAATGGAACGGCAAGTTTCGTAGCAAGTACCGGACGGAATATTATTTTTTATACGATAACATTCTCCACGCTCATAACAAGATTCAACCTTAGAAGGTGTACCGTTATAACCTGTTGCTTTAATCTTCTTGTCAGCACCCACAATAACTGCACCGACTTGAGCTCTTAAGCAATTTGAACGAGAAGAACAAGTTTTTGCCATATCTAAAAAATAATCTGTCCAAGATTTGATACTCATATCCGATACCTCCATTTCCCCCTTCTTTATTCATTAAAAAAGAGAATTATAGAAATATTATACAGCAAAATGTTAAAATAATATGATATAATTTGAACAACAAGAAAAAGAGAGGTGCTTTATGAGTGAATTTATCAAACTACGAGATGAATTTTGTGAAGAATTGGAAAAGATTTCTATAAATCTGGAAAAGTCTTGTTGGGATTTTTATACGAATTCTACTCCGGAAAATTTAAAAAACTATGAAGAAGTTCAAGACAAATATTCAGAGCTTTTCAGAAATAAAGATATGTACAAAAGATTTCTTGAAATTGATAAAAATACGCTTTCTAAACACGAACAAAAACAGCTCAAAGACTTGCTGAAAGAATTTGATGAAGAATTAAATACCGGTGAAGAATTGAAGGCTTTGAGAAAAAAAGAAAATGAAATTGCACAAAAATTTAATTCTTATATCCCTAAAATTGATGATAAAGAAGTAACTAAAACCGAGATTTTTAAAATCATTCAAACAGAAACCAATCCTGAAATCAGAAAAAAAGCTTACGAGGCAAAAATTAAAGGTGGAGATTTGATTGCAAATGATTTAATAGAATTTGTAAAAATGCGTAATTCTTACGCTAAGAAAAAAGGGTTCAAAAACTATTTTGAATACAAGCTTAGCGAAGACTATGACGTTGATTTTGAATTTTTGGAAAATTTGATTAATGAAGTTTATTCAAAATCCAACGATAAAATCAAAAATATCCTTGAAAAGAAACAAAAAGAACTTAAAGACTTTTTTGGAGTAGAAGAACTCAAGCCTTATCATTATGGACTTCTTCTGGATTCCAATCCGGAAAAAGCCGTCAATGAGATATTAAAAAACAATGATATTGTAGAAATTTCGAAAACAATGTATAACAATATGGGCTATGACGTCGAAAAAATGATTGCAGAGAAAAAATTAACTCTTGATTTATTTCCACGTAAAGGCAAAAATACACACGGATTTTGCTTTGGTGTAGAGGCCGGAAAAGATTCCAGAATTCTTGCAAATCTTATGAATAATGTTGTAAGTCTTGATACATTAAATCACGAAATGGGGCATTGCGTATACGATTTAGGCATATCTACAGAACTTACATTCCTAGACAAACGAGCATCTTCTCCGGCTGTAACAGAAGCTATTGCAATGATGATGGGCGATATAATCAAAACAGAAAATGTTCTTACAAATATTTTACCAAGTGATGTTCTTGAAAAATTCAAAGAAACACATAAAGAAGACGAAGCTTCATTTGTTGCCAAAAGTTTGTTAATCATAGATTTTGAACGTGAAATTTATAATAATCCTGAACAAAATCCAGCTGAATTGTGGCAAAATTTGAACAAAAAATATTTGAATAGAGAAAACGAACCGGACAACGAATGGGCTACAATACCACATTATCTTTCTCATCCGGCTTATTATCAGAATTATTTTAGAGCTAATCTTATGAAAGTTCAGATTTATAACTACCTGAAATCTAAATTAGGCAATATTACTGAAAACAATAATAGCGGTGAATTTATGGACAAAAATATTTTTGCTTGCGGAGCTTCTATAGAAGAATACGACCTAATTAAGCAGCTGACCGGAAAAGACTTTTCCGCAGATGATTTTGTTGAGGGTTTAGAAGGATAGAAAAGTTTTTATCATAAAATAATAATTAATTATAAGCTGGATTCTTCAGCCTAATAGGCTTCAGAATGACGACAAGACCATTGTTTTACATCACATAATTCTGAGAAATTGTGTTTCAAAGAATCCGGCTTTTTGTTATTCATTACTTTCCAAAATAATAACTAGGGCTTTTAGTATTGTTTTCAACAAAATCGTTGAGATATTCGGCTCAATGTGCTAATATGGGAGAAAAAGTACAGAACCCTTCGGAGTCCCTATATGAATATAAACAGAATTAACAGTATTTCCGGCATTTTCCACAAGCCTTTTGGACAGAAGCCGGATGATACAGTCAATACCCCGACTCCGGATAAGTCCGATAATTTAATAAAGGAGCTTGATAAGATGAGTATGATTAATAACGTTAACATTGGAAAAAACGACTACAAACTTAATCTTTCTACAGAAGAGTTAGAAAAAAGAACGCACAAAGATTACTTGACCACTAAAAAAATGCTTGCAGTTGACGCACCGGAATACTTGACACTTGCAGATGGTGACAAAGAAGCTTTAAAACACCTTGTAAAAGCTGCAATTGTTTTAGATAAAGTCAACATGCAACTTGATAATCCAAACAACTTGCCTTTCAAAGAATATTTAGATAAAGAAATTGAAAATGGAAATAATGACGCAAAATTAACTAAAATTCTTTTCGACGCACAAAAAGGTGTTTGTTCACTTGATAGAGAAAGTAACATGATTGAACTTGCAAAAAGTGTTTCTATGCGCGCAGGCAAAGGTGTTTACCCACAAGACTTGGAAAAGGAAGAATTTCATTCAATCCTAATCAACATGCTAAAAGATGGCAAAGTGGATGAAGTTGCAAAAATCCTTAATCAACGCAGTGTTGTAGAAAGAACCGGTAATGAACTTGTTGCAACAGATTATGTTGACAAATTCAAAGATGATTTTGCAACAATGGCAACTGAACTTGAAAAAGCTGCAGAAACATCTACCAATGCCGACTTTAACGAGTTTCTACTGCTACAAGCAAAAGCTTTAAGAACGGCTGATCCTATGCTTGATGCTTATGCAGATAAAAAATGGGCAACACTTCAAGACACACCGCTTGAATTCACAATTACAAGAGAAAATTATTCTGATGAATTAACAGAAACAGTGGTAGAAAACCCTGAACTAAAAGCTCTTCTTGACGAAAACGGTATTACTCCGGTAGCAAAAGACTTTTTGGGCGGAAGAGTAGGCATTGTTAACAAAAAAGGTACAGAAGCTATTTTGAACGTGAAAAAATTCTTGCCTCTTATGGCACAAAATATGCCGTTCAAAGATGAATACATCCAAAATATTTCTCCGGATAAAGAATCAAAACAAACTATGGTTGACGTTGATTTAGTTGCAGTTACAGGTGATGTTGGAGAATTCCGTGCAGGTATTACTCTTGCAGAAAACCTTCCAAATGATGATAAACTTTCAATCAGAGAGCTTGATGGCGGAAGAAGAAATGTTTACCATAGACAAATTCGTCTTATTACATCAGATGATGCCAAAGAAAAAATGAAAAAAAGGTTGAATGCAACTTTAAATCCGGAATTACATCAATTCTATAACGATGAAGCAGACCATTGGTTCACAGTTGGACACGAAAACGGACACTCTCTCGGACCAAAATCCGGAACAGAAGGTTTGGGTAAATATAAATCAATCATAGAAGAAAATAAAGCTGATATGGTTTCTCTTGCAATGCTTGATGTTCTAACAGAAGCCGGCATGTACACACCTGAACAGAGAAAACAAATCATAGTAACTTATGCAGCTGATAATATGATGACTTCAAAACCAACTTTAAGCCAAGCACACAGAGTTCGCTCCGTTATGCAAAATTATTACTTCATCAAAGAAGGCGCTATGACAATTTCTCCGGACGGTGTTCTTGATGTTGATATAGAAAAAATGGTTCCAACAGCAAGAAAAATGCTTGAAGAAATTATCCAAGTACAAATGAAAGGTGATTTTTCTAAAGGCGAAAAATACGTTATGGATAACTTCGTTTGGACACCAGAAATGCAAAAAATGTCTGAAAATATCAAGAAAGTTTCTAAAACATTGAACGGCAAAGTTGAATCACCATTAGCTGATAAACTGTGCTCATAGATTCAAAAATAAACTACAAATTACCACCAACCTTCACCCACACACGAGTTTACTAAGAAATCGGTGGTGAAGAAGGGAGGTAATATGATTGATAAAATAATAGTGCTACTAATCGTAGCAACGCTATTCATAGTAGCACTAAAATTCTAATCACTCATAGGGTACTAAGTGAAGCTCTAAGGAAGTACGATTTTCTTAGGGCTTCCCCCTATATGTACATTATTTACTATAACATTATGTTTGTCAATACGTAAAACTATATTTTCTGAGCTGCAATTGCCTTATAGAAGCTTATATAATCCACCATACAATCAAACTCTGTTGAATAAACTAACTTATTAACTGTTAGCAAATTTTCTTCCATTTGGTTCAAATCCAATTTTGCAATTACACCTTGAGCAAATTTGTCTTTTGAAAGCTTAAAGTCTTTTTGTTCCAATTCTTGAATTTTCTTTTGCTTAGCAAGTTTTTCTCTATCCATATTTACAGAAACTAAAGAGTCGTTAACTTCCTGCATAGAAGTCAAATTAACCTTTTCATAGTTTTTCAAGCTTCTTTCATAAGCAATCTTTTTAGCTTTTAAGTTCGCTTTTATTTTTCCGCCCATAAACAATGGCTGCATAATTGAACCACCTAAGCCCCATATCATTTGAGAGGTTGTAAATAAGCTTTCAAAATGTTTTGCGTTGAATAATACACCACCACCTAAGCTCAATGTCGGTAACATTTCTTTTCTGGCAACTTTAACATCAATGCCGGCTTTTTCCATCATCTTTTCAGCTTTTTTATAATCAGGTCTGTTCATAATTACATCTGAACTTATGTACTCCGGAATTTGACCGGAAAAAGCAAGTTTTTTGTAATCAATTCGCTTGTATTCCTCAATATTATTAGGGCTGTCACCAATCAATACCGCCAATTGGTGCAAAAGTTTTATTCTTTCTTTCTTTAAATCTGTTAAATCAGCAACTCCTGCAATATATGATTTATTTGCCTTAACTAAATCAGAAGTTGATACCAAACCTTCTGCATTACTTACAGACATAATCTCAAAAATTTCTTTTCTTAGATTAACAATATCTTCCTGCAAATCAATCATTGCATCGAGTTTAACGATATTAACATAAACACTTCCCACTGATGATGCAATTGAAATATAAGCAGATTGCTCATCTAAAATGGAAGCTTCGTATAATTTTCTTACTGCTGTAGTTTTATTATGATTTTTACCAAATAAATCTAATTCGTAATTAGCTACAATCGGTAAAGCAAAACCGCCTGATGATGGACCGATAAATTTACCATACCCTGGAAGGAAACCGGCTTGAATAGTTGGAAGTTCTCCGGCTCTTTGCATTACAATATTTTGATAATATTCATCAATCGTCAAAGTCGCCATCTTTAGGTCTTTGTTGTTTTCAACAGCCTTGATGATATAATTATTCAAATCCTCATCATTAAATTGCTGCCACCAACCAAGATTTATATACTGGAATTTATCCTTTTGTGGTCTGATTTTTTCAGATTTCTTTTTCTTATTATTCTGGCTATCATTTTGAACTTTTTGTTGTTCCGCACCAGCCTGCAAAACCGTATCTTCTATTGCCATAACAGGCATTAAAGTAGAAGTTATAAGTGACAATAATATTGCTAATGATAATATCTTTTTCATTCTTTTCTCCAAGTACTTGATTTTTTCTAAGAAGAATGATAACATAAATGTGTTGCATTTGCAACATGTTGTAAAAATAACATACTACAAATAGAGGATTAATTTTTAAAAATGCAAGATCATTTTACTGATACAATATTTTATCAAATTGAATTAACTGCAAAATATTGCAAGTTATTGGGTTCACAAGTATTTGAAAAATATAATGCTGGCATAACTTGTGAAGAATACACAGTATTAGATGTACTTGCAAACAACCCAAAGATGTGTCAAAGAGATTTAGCCAAGCTTATCTTAAAAGACAGAGCAAACACCGGTAAGCTTTTGGATTCATTAGAAAAACGCGGTTACGTTTCAAGAATGCTTTCAATTAAAAACAACAGACCTGTTAAGATTGTAGAAATTACAGAAGAAGGTCGCAGAAAAGCGGAAGATGTTCTGGAAAAAATCAGACCTCATTATTTACATGTTAAAGAAAAAATTAATAACAGTGATGTTGCCAAAGTCGGCGACTTGCTGAAAGAATTAAGAGAAATAATGAACGAAACATTGGAGATACAAATTTAAAATTTTTTTATAACATTGGGTCGGCTTCTTGGTGGGAATTACCAGATTGTATTTTACCTACCAGCTCCGCCTCAAAGTAAAACTACAAAACACATTTTTTTACAAAAGAAAGGTATATATAAATGAGCGACGAAAATAAAACAGATGAAAAAGATACAAAAAAATTGCCGGTGAAAAAGAGATATATCTTCACATTTCTAGCACTAGTTGCTGTAATTATAGGTGGATACTTAATCTGGAATACACTTGGTTATCAATCTACTGATGACGCGTATGTTGAAACAACTACAGTTTCTGTTTCACCAAAAGTTTCCGGTCAGATTGTTAAAGTTTTAGTAAAAGATAACCAGCCGGTTAAAGCAGGTCAAGTTGTTGCAGTGATTGATAAAATTGATTATGAGGTTAAACTCGAACAAGCAACAGCAGCTTATGAAAAAGCATTATTGAATCAGCAAAATGCTCATGCTAACTTGAACGCAGCAAATTCTGAAATTGATTTGGCTAAAAAAGATTTAGAAAGATACGAAAATTTGTATAAAGCCGGTGCTGTATCAAAACAAACTTTAGATAAAGCAAGAACAAATTTAGAACAAAAACAAGCAAAACAAATTACAGCAGATCAATCAATTTTTTCTAAAAACCCTGCAAAAAGTGCAAAAGTTGCCGATGCTGATTTGAATGTTCTAAAAGCACAAAAAAGAGCTGCAGAATTAGCGCTTCAATACACAGATATTAAAGCTCCGATTGATGGAACAGTTTCTAATAAAAAAGTAGAAGTCGGTATGATGGTTCAACCTGGAAGTCCACTTTTTGTAGTAGTTCCACATGATGTTTGGGTTGTTGCAAACTATAAAGAAACACAGCTTACTCACATGAAAAAAGGTATGGATGTTGATATCAAGATTGATACATATCCTGACCACATATTCAAGGGCAAAATCGACAGTATCCAAAGAAGTTCCGGAGCTAAAGCAAGCTTATTCCCACCAGAAAACGCAGTTGGTTCTTTCGTAAAAATCGTACAAAGAATTCCTGTAAAAATCGTATTCACAGAACAAATTGACCCAAATGAATATTCTATTATTCCTGGAATGTCAGTTGTTCCAAAAGTAAGAATTAGAGATTTCCAAAACAAATAGACAAATTTCAGTATTACGACTCAACGGCGGCATACACTCTCGTTATTGCCGCCTTCTTTTTTGCCCAAGCCATACATTCCAAGCGTCACTTACTATAGCTTTTTTTATAAATTTCAGATAAAATAATGTTATAAGAACAAGAAGAGAGATGACAAATGTCCGCAATTAATGAAGATATAAATAAACTAATTGATATTGGTTTTGCCTTCCATCAAGATGGCAAATTGGAAGCTGCTGAAGAAGCTTACCAAACAGCTTTACAAACAGACAGCAAAAATGCAGAAGTTTACAATTTGCTTGGAGTTTTAAAACTACAACAAAACGACGTGATTTCTGCGATTAACTGGATTGAAAAAGCAGTTGAACTAAAGCCTGATGTCTATTTTTATGAAACATTAATACAAGCGTACGTTAGAGCAGGTTTATTCCGCCAAATCGTTGCCAGAGAAAAAGAAATTTTGGAAAAATTTCCTGATAATTTCTCATTACTTTTTAATATAGCTCTGGCAAACAAAAAAATGAAAAATATAAAAACTGCAATCCAATTCTATGATAGAGCGCTTAAAGTTAATCCTTCTTCATACTTAGCTTGGTTTAACTTATCCCATTTGTACAGCATTGAAGGTGAAGCAGATAATGCGGTTTCTGCTCTAAAAATTTGTAAAAAGATTAAACCCAATGACCTTGATACAGACTATTTTTTGAGCCTTGCTCTTATGAGAACAAAAAATTATGACAAAGGTCTAAAGCTTTTTGAAACACGCTTATGTCGCGAAACAGCATTAGCTCTGCAAAACAAAACTTATCCAAACAAAGCCGCAAAAGAGAATTTGTGGAAAGGCGAAAATATCAAAGACAAAACCATATATGTTTATTATGAAGCCGGTTTTGGCGATGTCATTATGTTTGCAAGATATTTACCATTACTGGCAGACAAATGTAAAAAAATATTGTTTTTACCGCAAAAACCACTTGTTCCACTATTTCGAGATAATCCGCTCGGTATAGATGAAATCATTGATAAATACATACCGGAATGTGACATGAATTTTGATGTTCACGCTCCGCTTTTGAGCTTGCCATATTTACTTAAACTCAAAGGTGACAAGGTTTTTGCATATCCGGAAGGTTACATTAGACCTAATAAAGAACTTGCTAGTGAATATAAAAAGAAATTCTTTGATAACAATAAAATTAAAGTTGGCATAAAATGGCAAGGAAATACATATTATGATCAAGATAGAGTTATTCCGACACATTTCTTTAAACCATTAATGGAAGTTGAAAATACACAATATTATTCATTCCAAACATTTGAGGGCTCAGAAGATGCAAAAGAATTGGATGGAATTATTGACATTGGTAAAGACTTAATCGATTTTGGACAAACAGCTGCAGCTCTAAGCAATTTAGATTTGGTAATCTGCAACGACACTTCTCTTGCCCATCTTGCAGGTGCTATGGGGATTCCTTGCTGGATAATCTTGCCTTACGAAGTTAACTGGAGATGGCATACTGATTTAAGTGTTTGTGATTGGTACGATAGCGTAAAACTCTTCCGCCAACATTCTGTTGGTGATTGGCAAAGCGTTTTTGATGATATTTTGAAAGAGATGAAACCAGAATAACATTTTCTTCTCACTTTGCTGTGTGCTACGCGTGTAGGAAAGTCACCCCTCGCCCCTTGCGGGAGAGGGAGAGATGCTTGCAATTCACTTCGCAAGGGCAAAAAATATTATGGACTCGAAGCAGCCAAGCATACAATGTCTGTAATTCCATTATTTTTAAGTGTTTTAATCATTTCTTCAAAAGTGGAGCCTGTTGTACAAATATCATCTAATATCAAAACCGGCATTTTTAAATCTTTTGTAATATCCGCTTCGAAAGCTTCAGAAAGATTTTTCAATCTTTCTTGTCTTGATAACTTATACTGAGGTTTCGTATCCTTAACCCGTTTTATTAAATCACAATTTAATCGAAAACCGCTCAGAGAACAAAATTCTTCCGCAACCAATTCCATATGATTATACTTGCGTTTCTTAATTCTATTTTTGTGCAACGGAGTAGGAAGAACTTGAAATTGGCGCTCATCATCAAGTTGAATCCAATATTCATACATAAATTTAGCAAGATAATAAGCTAATTCTTTTTGTTTATGATACTTAAGCCCTCTAATCAATTTCTGGAGCGTTTTTTCATAAATCCCACAAGAATACACGTTAACTCCATCAATAATTCTTTGTGCAAAAAAGTTACCATAAATCATCTCATCATAACATTTTGGGCACATCTTGAGTGACGATTTTGAAGATGAGCAGAAATAACATTTCTTTTTGTATATTAAATCCAAAAGCGATAAGAAGAACTTTTTCATAACTGAATTATAACACACCCAAATAACTGCATAATGCGTTATTATTCACGTTCAACACTTTACTTTTATTGGGCTTTATGTTCTAATAGTAGTGATAGGGTGCATTCCCGTGGTGAAAATATAATGATTTTACCTGATATTAGTATATAAGTAGGAGAGGTTATGAAAACAGAAGAAAGAACATTTGTTGCTATTAAACCGGATGGTGTAAAAAGAGGTTTAATCGGAAAAATCCTTGAAAGATTTGAAAACAAAGGATTTAAAATTGTTGCAATGAAATTGCTTCAAGTAACACCTGAATTAGCAGCAAAACATTATGAAGAACACTACGGAAAACCATTTTATCCAAGACTTGTACATTACATCACAAGCGGACCAGTTGTAGCAATGGTTATTGAAGGCTACGAAGCAATCGAAAGCGTTCGTCACATCGTAGGTGCAACAAGCCCGATGAAAGCTGACGTTGGTACAATTAGAGCAGACTTTGCACAAGTTATGGAATACAATGTAATCCACGCTTCTGATTCTCTAGCCAGCGCAGAAAGAGAAATTAACCTATACTTCAAGCCGGAAGAAATTTTCGACAATTGGCAATCTATGCTTGAAATGATTACTTACGACGAAGAAAGATTCCAAAGCTAGGTGCTACGCACGTAGGTACTACGTACGTAGACATTTGGTCGGCTGCTTGGTGAAAACTACAAACTTACATTAAAACTATAAGCTCCGCCTCGAAGTGAGATTACCAGAAAAATGTAGTTTTAGGGAACGTACGTAGACATTTGGTCGGCTGCTTGGTGAAAACTCCAAACTTACATTAAAACTACAAGCTTCGCCTCGAAGTGAGATTACCAGAAAAATGTAGTTTTAAGAAACGCACGTAGACACAACTGTCGGCTACTCGGTAAAAATTATATAAAGATGATTAGAGACATAGATGCGAAGATGCATAGGAATTTATTCAAATAGGGCGCATTCCCTCCCTTTATAGGGGGAGGGTTAGGGTGGGGGCTTATCTTGCACCCACCAATAACTCAAAACACACAAGAGAAAGAATAACATGACAGAAGGATTTAGTTACGAATTAATTCATATTGATAAAAACACCGGAGCACGTGCAGGAATTCTACATACTCCTCACGGTGATATTGAAACACCTATTTTTATGCCGGTAGGAACAAATTCTACCGTGAAACTTGTTACAAACAACAATTTGTACGATACAGGTGCACAAATTATCCTGTCTAACTCTTATCACTTGTACCTAAGAGCCGGTCACAAATTAATCGAAAAATTTGGCGGAATTCACAAATGGATGAACTGGGATAAGCCGGTACTTACTGACTCCGGCGGTTTTCAGGTATTCTCATTAGCTCACTTACGCAAAATTTCAGAAGAAGGTGTAGAATTCCGTGACCCTATTGACGGTAAAAAACACTTCATAAGTCCGGAAGTTTCTATGGAAATTCAACAAGCAATTGGTGCTGATATAATCATGGCATTCGATTGGTGTGCGCCATTCCCATGTGATTATAAAACCGCAAAAGCGGCAATGGAAAGAACACACAGATGGTTAGAAAGATGTGTGAAAGCTAAAACTTCCACAAACCAAGCATTATTCCCAATCTGCCAAGGTGCTTTCTATGACGACTTAAGACGCGAGAGCGCTGCATTCGTTTCATCAATTCCTGCAGTTGGTTACGCAATCGGAGGTTTAAGCGTTGGTGAAGATAAAGAAACAATGAACCACTTTGTAGAACTAACCGCTCCACTGCTTCCGCACGACAAGCCTAGATACCTTATGGGCGTTGGAACTCCGGAAGATTTATTAGACGGAATCAAGCGTGGAGTTGATATGTTTGATTGCGTACTTCCAACACGTAACGCAAGACATGGTTCTTTCTTCACATATGAAGGTAAAAAGCAGATTAAGAACGCTAAATTCCGGGAAGATCCAACACCTTTGGATGAAAATTGTGATTGCTATTGTTGTAAAAACCACTCCAAAGCTTATATCAGACATTTGTACAAATGTAACGAGGGTACAGGTCAAGCTTTGATGTCAATTCACAATATAAAATTCTTAATTGATTTTGCAAAAAAAGCTAGAAAAGCAATTTTAGAAGATAGATTTGATGATTTTTATAATACGCACATAAACATTTTATAAGCTTTTATGAGTTAAAAATTAAATTATGACTTTTTCATTTCTTCCATTAAACAAATATCATCCAAATAAATGATATTTACAAAAAACGGTAAAGAACTGCTCAAAAAATCCGATATAATTAATGGAAGGACGGTTTATATTGTTTAATACAATGAATACAGTACGCCCGCGCCCTTATCCACAGAGGGGAACAGGCAACTATAACGCAGGAAGTGACAGTACAGACAAGGACGGTCACAATAGTAATGCGCAAGACCAGCAACAGCAACAACGTCAAAACCAACAAACCGTAGCTCGTGGCAGAGTTGAAGATGTTCAACAACAAGCTCCTAGTCGCCAAGCGATTTATTCTCCTGCTGCAAATGCTTATCCTTCTGCTTACCCACAAAGACAAACTTACAAGGTTAACACTCCACCGCCAATCAGATATGACAACCATCAAGTTAATCCAATGCAGTATCAAGCTGGCATGCAAAGCGGATATCACCCTATTAACCAACAGCCACAACAAGCTGTACAGCAACAAGCTCCTCATCCTCAACAGAGAAGTAACAAAGTTAACATTGCTCAAATTCTAAAAGATTTTAGAAACACTATTAAAGCAATCGCTACACCGGAAGAGATTGTAGAACAAGTTAATCATTATTTAGAAATCGTTGAACAGCTTGTAAGAGAACCACAACCACAAGTTAACTTGATTCAGAGCAATTTAAAAATAGCTGCTTCTTTGCTCGACAAATACATTTCTGAAACCTTAAACAAAGATTCTAAGGTTGTTCAGAACTGGCTTGACGCTTTATTCTTACAAAGAATTAATTACAGCTATAACGAAGAAGAAGTTAATCCAAATTTCTTAGTAAAATTCCCTGAAAATAACGATAAGAAAGAACCTGAAAAAGCTCAAGAACAAGAAGTTCAAGAAAATCAAGAAACTGTAGCAGCAGAAGCTGCACACGAAGAACTTCCGGAAGCCATTCCTGCTGCTGCCGCAGAAGAAGAACAAGGGGTTATTGAAATTGAGCCGGAAGAATTAACTTTAGAAGAAGAATTCGTTCAAGCTCAAAAAACAATTTCTAAAAAACCAAATATAACCATCATTCCACAAGATACAAAGTTGAAATCATTGTTTGTAGAAGCTAGAAAACAAGCTTTTTCTAACAATCCTCAACGCGCAATGCAAATGTTTAAAGAAGCATTCAACAGAGCTGCTGAACTCAAGGACAACGAAACCCAATCAAGAATTTGCTTAGAAATAGGCAAAATTTATGATGATAACGACCATTTTGTTCAAGCACTAAATAGTTACAATAAGTCTTTGCAGTACACAACGGATGTTAACGTAAAATCTCGTGCACATTTTTCTATGGCACAAATTTATGATGACGTTAACGAAGTTGGTCCAGCGCTTAATCATTATATGACATCAATTTCTTATGCAGGTAAGTCTGATGACTTGGTTGGACAATCTGATTCTTTAACCAGAATGGCTAATATTTTTACTGATAAATATGATGAAGGTGCTTTTGACTATTATGAAGTTGCAAGAAAACTTGTTGCTCAAACTACTGATAATTCTATGAAGGGATACGTTTTGAGCAATACAGCTGACGCATGTGTTCAGTTTAAGAAAAAAGATAAAGCTTTAAAATATTATGCAGAAGCTGTTAGAAACTATGAACTTTCAAATTCTAAAGAAGAAATTGCGCAAAACTACAAATCTGCAGCAGAATTGATGATTGAATTTAATAGTCCTAATAAAGCAAAATCATTACTAAAAAAAGCACTTGTTAACGCTGTTAAAACAAAGAATGAAGATTTGATTTCAGAAATCAATACGCTTTTGGCTTCTGTAGAGTAGTGAGTTGTCGGGTGCTATTTATGCACAATTAACTTTTAATTAGCCCCCACCCTTCCCTCTCTGTCACTAACGTGACATCTCTCCCGCTCAATGGATGTTGCGGGCGAGAATTAAGTTTTAGAAAAGTCTGTACCTCCCCCGAGGAGAGGGAATGCGCCATATTTGGATAAATTTCTACGCATCTTTTATAGCTTCCACCAAGCAGCCGACCCAGTGTCTACGTACGTAGTACCATGGCACAGTTTGTGCCACCGAAACCGAATGAGGTGGAAAGACAAGTTTTTATAGTTTTCGTTTTGGTGTTAGTATCAGCAAGCCAAATTTGAGGTAAACTTTTATCATACTTGTTATCATAAATATGCGGAAAAACTTGATTTGTATTTGACTCAAGCAACTTGCAACAAAGCGCAGCTTCAATACTTGCGGCAGCGCCTAAACAGTGACCGGTCAGTGGTTTTGTTGAACTTGCAGGAAGCTTATATCCAAATATTTCTGAAATAATTTTGGCTTCCATTAAATCATTTGCGTTCGTTCCTGTACCATGGAGATTTATGTAATCAATTTCATCAGGATTCATTTCTCCCAACGCAAACTCTATGGCTTTTTTTGCTTCTATTCCCATTGGATCCGGTGTTGTAGAATGATAAAAATCTGTAGTTTCACCAATTCCTGCTACTTCTATTCCAACTCCTGCTTTTTGTACAACAAAAACAGCTGCACCTTCACCGATATTAATACCTTTTCTATTCTCACTAAATGGAATTGTCGCATCTTTTGATAAAATTTCTAATGAATCAAAACCGTAAACAGGAACTTTGGCTATAGAATCAACACCTGCCACAATAACAGTTTCTGCAATACTCAAATCCAAAAGCTCTTTTGCGATTGCAAAAGCTTTTATGCCGGAAGAACAAGCTGTTGAAACAGATGTATAATAATTTTTAAATCCATAATAATTGTGTAAAAATTCAGAAGGATTTCCTATCTGAAAATGCTTAGGGTTCTTTGATGTTTCGTACTCTTCTACTCCTGAATTTGTCGTTGCAACAATTATGGCTGTCGTTGTCTTATCAAATTTTTCAATTTCTAAAGGCTCTAACACTTTTAACAAAAGCCTGTTACAGCGTAAATTATAATCTTTATCTTTTATTTGAGGTAAATCACATTTAACTAAAGCAAGCCGATTATTTTGGAGATAATCGAAATGAGTATTATCACCTGTTATTGCTTTTTTGTAGATTTCGTCTATATTTTGCCCAAGATTACAAATGGCATTGTATTTTTTAATAATCATTTTATAGTATAATCTTAGCATGAAAAATTTACCTTTTTGTATTGAAAAATTTAGTTATATAGTATCAGAAGAACAAATTGATGTTTCATCGATTCCGCCACTTGTCAGAAGGAAATTAAGCCTACTGGACAAAGCTGTTTTAACAACAATGCTTAAAGTTTTTGAACCTAAAAATGTGGATGAAATTGTTTTTTCTTCTGAGTATGGTGAATTTACAAGACTTGATAATTTGATTAAACAATATCAAGAACTTGGAGAAACTTCTCCTGCGGCCTTTTCGGCTTCTGTACACAATTATCCCGTTAGTTTTTTTACTTTGTATAACAAATTAAATCTGCCGTACTATGCTCTATCAGCCGGTAAAAATTCTCTTGGTGCCGGACTTGTAAAATCAATACAAAAACAAACTTTGTTCACTTATGCTGATACATTTAACGGAATTAAAAGTATATCTTGTACAATTTCACCTAATAAAAGTGGAATGGAATTTGCAACCGGCTTTTACGAGAACGAAAGTTTTGAAAAATTCATTAGTTTTTTAAACGGAGATAAAAACGAATTCTTGACAGAATTTGGCAAGTTTTTTCATGTGTAATATTTGTTAATAAAATTTGAAATAAAAAGCAATTTTTTAACGCACTTTTCCTTTATAAATATAGAGATGTAAATCTGGGGAATGAATTATGAATACAGGAATATTTTTAAAGGGAAAAGATAGATGTATTACTGAATACCGCTTGATGACAGGTGGTATGAAAGATATGAAAAAACAAATTACCAATAATTATAATATTGGTAAAGAGCTTGCGAATATTAATGGAACCGCTAAAATTCCAACAATAACAAAAAGTATTGTTAAGAATACTAAGATTACAAAACAACAAATACCTGCTCTAGCAGCACTTATAGGTACTTTTACACCAATTCCGATAGGAGGACCTATTGGGTATGTGCTGGCTCGAATTATCGGAAAAATTTTATAGATACGTAGATGCTTGAATGCGAAGACACATGGCAATTTAATAATCTGCCAAGCCTCTAATCTTCTACGCATCTTCGCCTCTAACTAATTTTTCCCATCACTACTCGTTTTTTAGCGCCGGTACATGATGGAAGGTTGTTTGGTATTCCATAATAATTGCAATAACCAAGAAGTGCAAAAGCCATAACTTCTTTGAAATTATTCGATATACCATAATCTTCATGCGTTTTAAGTTCAATATGCTTAGGTAGATAAGTTCTTAAAAACTTCATCATTGTTGGATTGTAAGCTCCACCACCACCAATTATTGCTGTATCTACATGAACATTTGGGTAAACAAATCTTTCGTAAGATTGCGCAATTGTTTTTGCCGTAAGAGCGGTCAAAGTTGCAATAACATCAGCAGGTTCAGACGGTGCAATTTTTAAAATATTTTCAATATATTTTGTAGAAAAATACTCTCTACCTGTCGTTTTGGGTGGGTCAAGATAATAATATTCATCTTGTAAAAGACAGTCAAGCCAACTTTCGCAAATATTACCACTTGCAGCAATTTCACCATCTTTATCATATTTTTTGCCGAAAAGTTTTTGAACGCAGTAATCAATCATAATATTACCGCAACCATTATCAAAACCAAATGTTTCACAATCGTCAGAAACTACCGTAACATTGGATATTCCGCCTATATTTTGAATAAGGGAGTTTTTGAACCACTTTTCATCTGCAAAACAAACTAAAGGCGCACCTTGTCCGCCTGCAGCAATATCACGTTCGCGGAAATTTGATATAACCATGCAACCGGTATCCTCCGCAATAACAGAGCTTTCACCAATTTGCAGTGTGCTTTTTAGAGAAATATTATCAAGTTTCTCATCAAACGGATAATGATAAACGGTTTGCCCATGGCTTGCAATCAAATCCGGTTTACCAAATTCTTCTATCAAAATATTTGCAGCATTGGCAAAACATTTTCCGACTGCAAAATTAAGCTGACACAATTCTTTTATATTTATATCACCTCGAAATGCAGAAAAAATCTTGGCTCTAATATGTTCCGGATAAGAATAATTTATCCCACGAATAAGTTTTACCGACATATCCGGATTAACTTCACAAAGTCCGGCATCTATTGAATCACAAGACGTACCGGACATTAAACCTATAACTAGTTTTGTTTCCTTCTCTTCCATAATTTGATTATAGTATGAAAGTGAATATATGAACAATATTATGTTATACTTTCATTATGTTTTATTTTGAAGATTATAACGGCACAAAGATTATGAAGAGTGATATGCTAACAGAAGTTACAGCATATTTCACCACAAGAGGAGAAGTTAGTCTTCCTGCATCAAAGAGGATTATCCATCCTACACAAACACATAGCGACCATGTGGAAATTGTGGATGAGAGAATTGATTATCCTGATACAGATGGGTTAATTCTGACAAACACTGAGGATACGGTTTATTTGAAGTTTGCTGATTGTACTCCTTTGATTTTTTACGATAAAGAAAATAAAATCGGAGCGGTATCTCATGCCGGTTGGCGCGGAACAGCTGCTAAGATTGGAGTAAAAACAATTGAGAAAATGTCTAAAAATTTCGGAACAAAGCCTGAAAATGTGGTTGCATTGATTGGTGCAGCAATTTCAATTTGTTGCTATGAAGTATCGGAAGACGTTAGAGATACATTACTTGCAACAGTTAAAAATCCTGTTGGATTGTATGAAGGCAGAAATGTCGACCTTAAGGGGATAAATGAAGAGCAGTTAAGAGAAATTGGGGTTAAGAACATTGACGTATGCCCTTATTGTACAAGTTGCAATAATGATTTATTCTATTCTTATCGTAAGGAAAATGGAACAAAAGAAAGACACTTGGCTGTGTTAAAGATGTAATACTGAAAAGAACCCCTCACCCGCATTCGTAACTCACTAACGTTCGAACGACTGCTCCCTTTCCCGCAAGGGGTGAGGATAACATTCCTACAACTTTCTTCTTTACATTTATTCACACAAAAGGCAATTATTTTTCTGGTTTGTTTTATAACTCATATGAATATTACTAACAATAGAATTTATAACTACAATACACCATCTTACAATCAAAAACCGGCTTTCAAAGGACGCTCCAGAGAAGTCGAAAAAATATTGGATAAAGTCGCTGCCAATCCGGAATTGAAAGCTGCTGAATCAGAAATTCTGATTGAAAAAATCAAGAATGCACTCCAAGATATATTGCGCCCAACCAGATTTATTGGTGAAGGTACTCATAACGCTGTATTTAAGATTACTCAAAAATATGCGGCAAGAGTACCGCTTGACGCTAATATCGACAAAAATAATATTGGCAATAATTTAGTTTGGGGACAAGATGTCTTTAAAAATTTAAGAAATTATTTTGGCGAAGCTATTGTGCAATTGGGGAAATTGCAAATACTCAGAAATGTAGGACCACAAATGCCTGCCGGAATTCCTGAACATATGACCAAAACTCTTGGTTCAGGAAGAGTGAAGAAATATTATTTAGAAAAGTATCTTCCAAGATTTGCACGAATTCCACAGCACAATTACAATGAGCTCGCTTGTGATTTAGCAAACTTAAACGAAATGAAGTTTGGTCCAAGAAGTTACGGCATTTTTGATTCTATCAACCCTAATAATATCGTGACAAGCAAAGGAAAATTAAAACTTGTTGATGAGATAAATACGCTTTATGACAAACCTTATGGTAATACTACAGCAAAACTTTTGGAAGTTTTTATTAATCGTGCAAGTGCAAATGTAGAAGCCCCTGATGCCGGTGAAAAGATTAAATATGTTAGAAAAATCTTTAAAAAGACTGTTCTTTCAGGTTTATATGCCGGTTTAATTCATGCAGATGATAAGGTTGATTACAAGAATTGGGAAATCGCACTAAAAAAATGCAAAATAAACGATGAACCGTATAAAGTTATTCAAACTCTTGAATCTATTGAGGCAATGCCTATTACAAAAGAAGAGAAAATGAGCAAAGCAGGCAAATATTTGCAATCTTTGTTTGGAATAAATCATATGAATAAATGATGTAGAGTTTCTTTTTTTGGTTTAACGTATGCTTGTGGGGGAGTGTGTAATGTTAAACCAAGTTATTCAACCAATGGAATTTTCTTGTTCTATTGCCAAAAATTGGACAAAACAAGCAATTGAATGCTACAAACTCAACGGCAATTGCGAAGCTTGTTCAATTAGAAAGGCTCATTATTCTTTTGATTGCCAAATGCCAAAAGTTATAGAAATATTAAAACTAATGAACGGTGAACCGGAATTAGATTAATAAATCAAGTAGATTTTAAAAAATAATTATTGTATTATATTGCTGAATAG
>CABQIM010000027.1 GCA_902464375.1 uncultured bacterium
TTAAAAAATATTTTTTTACCTTTAATTATTATTCCAGGAAGATTCATTAATGTTCTATTAATAATAGATTCATTTTCGGATGCAACAGGCATATTTGCAAGATAAGGAATATCCTCAAAAAGCTTTACCATCATTTTGGTAGCAGCTTTATCGGTATCATAAGGTAAATCACCCACCGGCATACATCTTGATAATCTTTTCACTTGTCTTTGCATTCTGCTCTTTCTTTTATTTAACTACATTAAAAAAACGTGCCGATAAATATATTGCCGGCACGTTTTTGTTTAAAAATATTAACTATGCTTCAGCTTCTTCAGTTTCTTCTACGTGTTCTTTAACAACTTCTGATGCTGTAACAACAACTTTTAATTCAGTTTTAACTTTTGAAGTTAATTTAATTAACATTGTGTATTCACCAATCTTATTGATTGGAGCATTTAATGAAACGGTTTTTCTGTCGATTTCAATGTTAGATTTTTCTTTTAATTCTTCGCACAATTTCTTAGTTGTGATTGTACCGAACAATTTTCCGCTTTCACCAGCTTTAGCAGATAATTCAATAGAACCGATTTTTTCGATTTGTTCAGCTTTAGCCAAAGCTTCTTGGTGTAATTTTTCTTGTTTAGCTCTTAATCTAGCAATATTTTGTTCTCTGTTCTTAAGAGCGCCTTCTGTTGCAATTTCTGCATAATTTTTTGGAATAAGATAGTTTCTTGCATAACCGTCTTTAACGTTTACTAAATCACCAGCTTCACCGATGTTTTGAACTTCTTTTTTCAATATTACTTGCATTCTTTTTTCTCCTTTAACTATTATTGGGCTAGTATAGTTCTTATATTACCTGAAAAAACATGAATTGTCGAGCCCCCATGCACTTTCAGCTTAAAATATGTTTAGATTTGTTACAAGCCATGTATTTCTACAGCTTGCTTACCGCACTTATTACGATTTCTGCTGCTTCTTCCGGCTTCATTGCAGTTTTTTCATCTGTTTCACGAATTTTGAATTCGACATTACCATCTGCAATTGATTTACCAACAATAATTTGGTAAGGGAAACCGATAAGGTCTGCGTCTTTAAATTTAACACCGGCACGTTCATCTCTATCATCGATAACAACTTCTACACCGTGTTTTTTCAATGTTTCGTAAATATCATTTGCAACTTTCATCTGCAATTCGTCCCTTGTGCTAACAGGAATTACAATTGCGTGATAAGGAGCAATTGCAAGCGGCCATTTAATGCCGTGTTCATCATTGTGAGCTTCAACTGCAGCAGCAGCGGTTCTTGAAATACCAATACCATAACAGCCCATTATATATGGTTGTGCTTTACCATTCTTATCTAAATAAACAGCATTCATAGGTTTTGAATATTTTGTACCCAATTGGAAAATGTTACCAACTTCAATACCTCTTGTAACTTTTAAAGGTTTGCCGCATTGTGGACAAAATTCTCCAGCTTCTGCAAGACGAATATCTGTAACTATTTTAGGAAGTTCAACTTCCGCGCCCCAATTATATCCAACTCCGTGTTTGTCTTCTTGGTTAATTCCGATTACAAAGTTCTTCATTTCTTTAACAGTTTCGTCTGCAACAATTGTTATAGGCGCATTATTATACTCTTTCAAACCTTTAGGACCGATAAATCCTTTTGCAGCCTTAAATCCGTTAACTTCCATCATTTCTTCAATTTCGCCTGCTGTTGCAATTCTAATATCTGTTCCGCCAACAGCATTCATAAGTTTTGTTTCTTCCACTTGCTTATCAGCTCGAATTAAAGCAATTATTGTTTTTTTATCAACAATATATACAAGAGATTTTACAATATGTGTTGCAGGAATCTTTAAGAAATCACATAATTCTTCAATAGAATGTGTATTTGGAGTATCAATGACTTCCGCTTTTGTCCATTTGCCAACAACATCAGCTTCCGGCAACTTTGACACTGCGTGATTTGAATTTGCTGAATAATCACAATCATTACAGTAGAATACATCGTTTTCACCGGCATCAGTGTCTGTAATAACCATAAATTCGTGACTTACGCTACCACCGATTGCACCTGAATCTGATTGAACAGCTTTTGTTTCAAGTCCGCAGCGCTTGAAAATTCTAGTGTATGTTTCCCACATATTTTGGTATTCTTTTTCTAATCCTTCTTGGTCAGTGTCAAAGCTATATGCGTCTTTCATAATGAATTCACGACCTCTTAAAAGACCAAAACGCGGACGTCTTTCATCTCTAAATTTTGATTGAATTTGATATAAGTTTACTGGTAACTGCTTATATGATTTCAAGCCATCACGAGCAATTGATGTAATAATTTCTTCGTGTGTTGGTCCAAGGCACATTTCTCTGCCGTGTCTATCTTTAAGTCGCATAAGCTCGCCACCGTATGCGCCCCAACGACCGGATTCTTCCCACAATTCTTTTGGTTGTACAAAAGGCATAAGAAGTTCTTGTGCACCGGCTTTATCCATTTCTTCTCTTGTAATTGTTTCAATTTTCTTAAGAACTCTCCACATTAACGGTAAAAAGTTGTAAACACCGCTGGTTAGCTTTCTTATATAACCTGCTCTTACAAGTAATTTGTGCGAAATAACTTCCGCATCTGATGGATATTCTCTTAATGTTTGTACAAACAATTTTGACATTTTCATGGCTAATCTTCCTTTATTTTCTATATTTATAAACAAATTTTAGCACGAACAAGGGTAGAATGATACAAAGGTCGAGGATATTTGTTTTTGGGGCGAGGGATTGGAAGTGGAAAGTTGTTTTAAGATTGACAAAAGTGAGGGTTGTTTGTTGATTGTAATATAAGTGTAGCGCATTTCCTCGCCTATATATGTGCCACGTCTTTGCGAGCGAAAGCGAAGCAATCCATTTTTTACTTATAAGTTTTCTGGATTGCCACGAAAATCATAGATTTTCTCGCAATGACGGCACTATGGTAGTTACAACTACTAATTGTTTTGAAACAACTTTCAACTTTCAACTTTCCATTTTCAACTACTTCTAGAGCAGTTACAAGTTTTCTCCATATTCCCTCAACCGTCCTATTGCACAAAAAATAATAGTGTGGTAGAATTCTTATGCAGGGAGTTTATATAAGGTAGACTCTCCATGACACGACAAAAGGGGTGAAAATGCTAGTTTCTGCTATTTCTGTTAATCACACTAAAGGCTACAATATGAGCGGTAGCAAAGCTTATAATAGCCGTTCTAACGAAACGATTGGCGATACTGCATTTAATTCTTTAACCCCATATTCTAACAGCAGAAAAGCTGTTTCTTCAGAAGAATTACCTCAAGTGTATGCAAATATTGCGGAATGGCAAAATTTCTGTCACAATCAGATTTTAGGTAGCAAATTTAACGTTATTGCTTAATGTATTATGAAAACAGGTTTGGTATTAGGATTTTTTGATGGTGTTCACCTCGCTCATCAAGAGGTTATAAAGTCTGCAATAAATTATACTGAAAAAGTTTGTGTAATTACGTTTCAATCATCTCCGGCAGAATTTTTCGGCAAAGATTGCAAATACATTTATCCAAGAGAAAAATCTGTAGAAAAAATTAAATCTTTGGGCGTTGACGAGGTTATAGAACTTGATTTTGCCCAAATTGCAGCCATGCCGGCTGAAGAATATCTGCAGACCTTGGTTAAAAAATATTCACCAGTGTCAATCTCTACAGGCTTTAACCATACTTTTGGCAAAAATAGAAGCGGCAACGCTGAATTTTTAGAGACAAATTCACAAAAATACGGTTACAAATATTTTTGTATTTCAGCTCAAATGCATAATAATAAAGTCATTAGTTCGACCTATATAAAAAAACTCTTGCAAGAAGGGCAAGTAGAACAAGCTAATGAACTTCTGGGCAGCAACTTTTCAATATCCGGTATGGTAATTAAAGGTGCACAATTAGGTAGAACAATCGGTTTTCCAACTGCTAATATAAAATATCCGCCTAATATTGTACAGCTTCCTCACGGAGTTTACGCAGCAAGAGTGTGCGGACATGTCGGAGTTCTAAACTGGGGAATGAAACCAACTGTTCATAATATTAAAGAGCCGATTGTAGAAGTTCATATTTTAGATTATGAAGGTGATTTATACGGCAAAAATATTGAAATTGATATCTTGAAAAAGTTGCGCAATGAACAAAAATTTGCTAATTTGGAAGAACTTAAATTACAAATCAAAAAGGATACGGAAGAATGCTTAAAGTTGTAATTGTCGGATATGGCGAAATGTTTACAAATTTGATTGCCGGAACACTTGATTCCGGTTGCGAAATTGTTGGAGTTCTAAGAAAAGACACAATAAAATACCCTCAGATTTGGCGTAAAATCAGGGACATTGTAAACCCATCTATTGAATACAGTTACATTAAAAGTTATTCCTTACCGGAAATTGAAGCAAGAGGAGTAAATACAAAAGAATTTAAACGTGCACTTTTGAAACTTAATCCGGACATAATTCTTATCGGTTCTTGGGGCGAAAAAATCAGTAAAGAGATTTTTGATTTACCTAAAATTGCAACAATTAACGCACATCCTTCACTTCTGCCAAAATATAGAGGACCAAATCCGTATTTCTGGACAATTAGGAATATGGAACAAACAAGTGGTGTAACATTTCATCTTGTGGATAAAGGAATTGATACAGGTGCAATTCTTGCGCAAGAAGAGGTTAGGATTTTCCCATCTGATACCGGCAAATCTCTTAAAGAAAGAACTGTTCTTGTAGCGCGCGGAGTTGTGTGCGAACTCTTGAAGGCATTAAGGGAAGATATAATTATCCCACTTACACAAAGAGAAGATAAGGCTAGTTATTATTCTCATCCAAGTGACTTGGAGTTGGATTTTAAAAAAAGCGCAGAAGCAAACGACGCTTTAATTCGGGCAATTCACCCTTGGGGAGAAGCGTATTTTTACCACGGAACGACCTGTTTTGCCGTAACTTCTTATAACACAGAGATTGAAGACAATAAGTCAGAATTCACAGAAACAGGTATAGTTGTTGATTTTGATTACAAAAATCGAACTGTTAGCGTTTTATGTGGTGATAACAAAATTTTAAAAATCCATGTTGGCTTGTACAAAAAATATGACCGCCCATTCACAAGCAATTATCTGAAACGTGATTTTTGTATTGGGACAAAAGTAGGTTAGTAACTTTTATAATTTATCCCACTCACCATTTTCGATTAACTTTCTTATCTCTTCTTTGACTTCTTGATTATCAGTTTGAGCTTGCAATTCTTTGATTAACTTTTCCTTCTCAATTTCCGTAAGATTTTGGGTTTTAGGATTTTTCCCAATTATTTGCTCTACTTTGCCTACGTTAGGTTTCTTTTTATTCTTAATTGCAAGTACTGCAAGCGTGGCTGCACCAACAGCAGCAAGAGTTCCCATAACAATTTTCGGAGAAATCAAATTCTTTTTAGAAGTATCATCTTTTTGTGGTGTAGTCTGATTTGCTGCACGAAATTGTATTTGCGGATTTTGCTCAATACGAATAGACATAATACACCTTTCTTCTATATATATAAAAACAAATCAGG
The DNA here is from genome assembly GCA_902464375.1 of uncultured bacterium. GTDB lineage: Bacteria > Cyanobacteriota > Vampirovibrionia > Gastranaerophilales > Gastranaerophilaceae > CAG-196. Next base: position 5,577 of record CABQIM010000027.1, read on the forward strand.
TGTAAAAATTGCCTTTTAGATATTTCAATATACAGAAGAAGATTGATTAATCATCGTCTTTGCTATTCGTAAATCTATCCAATATTTTTTGCGTAATCATTGTTCCCCCCATAATAGAGCCAAAAATTATTGGAACTCTTTTAAGCATACGCATTTTTTTAGTTAAAGCACTGGATATTGATAGAAATAACAATGGCACAAGAGTATCATTCATCAAATATTGAGTCGTATTCTTCAATCGTTTATCAAATTCTTTATCTTTAGCTATTTCCATAGCTTGAGTGCCTACCATGCCGGAAGTTAAAAACTTCATTTGCGGCATATCTGTAACACTTGTATAAATTAAATCTCTTGTATTCTCATCAGTTGTAACTTTTGCAATGTTTTTATCAAGATACTTATGAAGCTTGCTTTTTGGAGGAGCTTTCTTTAGCGGCTTTGGTTGCTCAAAACTCGTTTTTGACAACGCATAATCTGCTCCGAGAGCGCCAATCACACCAAATGCAGTTACCAAAAAACCGTTTATGATATTTTTAATAATTTCGTGCGTTGTTTCAAGTCCATGTGCCCATTTTGGATTATGCACCATATGAGTAAAATTTCTGACAGACTGTTTGTATACTTGTGATTTAGAAACTTTCCGCCCAAGAGTGTATTCAGCCATCATGCCTGCTGCTGCACCGGAAAGTATCACACTATCTTTTATCAGAAATTTATTTCTATATTTGTGACTTGCTGTTTTAAAATCTTTATATGTTTTATAACATCCACTTGTTATAAATATTCCGGCTGATAGTGCTGATGAATCTATAAGTTTATTTACTGGGATACGTGGTATCATATACTATATATTCAAGCACAAAAAAAGTTTTATTATAAAATATATTTATGAAAAAGTTCTTTTTATTTACAATTTTAACAATTCTTGCCATCTCAATGATATTACCGTTTATCATGATGTTTCTAATTTCATTAAGCGGTAATGAAAATATTTTTACAGACTATAAAAACATCAACCTCTCTTTCTGCGCATACAAAAATGTTTTTGATTCTATTCCGGTTATTAAATATTTTTTAAACAGTTTGATTGTTGCACTCTTTACAACTATTGGACAAGTAATAATCGCAGCTCTTGCCGGATACGGTTTTGCAAGGCTGAAATTTTGGGGCAAAGATACTCTATTTTTTATCATAATTCTCACAATGATGGTACCACCACAGGTGAATATTGTGCCATTATTCTACCTCATGAGTAAACTTGGTTGGATTAATACTTATCAAGCTCTAATTGTTCCGGGGATTTTTGGTGGTTTCGGAGTTTATATGATGAAAAACTATTTCACGACTTTTTCAAAAGATTTAGAAGAAGCTGCCAAATTGGATGGATGCGATGTTTGGCAAATTTTTTCAAAAATAGCACTTCCTTGTGCCATGCCGGCAATCGCCACACTTAGCATATTCACATTTGTCACAACTTGGAATAGCTTTATGTGGCCGCTTATCGTAACAAATACAGAGAGTATGAGAACATTAGCTGTCGGACTCACTATTTTTAAAGGTTCATTTAGAGAAATAACTTTGTGGGGCGAGCTTATGGCTTGTTCCGTAATTTGTTCTATTCCTGTAATTTTAATTTTTATTGCAGGCAAAAATTACTTAATCAATAATCCATTAAGCGGTGCTGGAAAAGAAGGATAGGTTGTAGTAAAGGATTTTATCCTTGACAATGTTTCGCTCTTAAGGGGAGAGCGAATTTTCGGTAGGGCGTAAGCCCGTAAGGTGGAGGTCAGACGTTACTCTGCCGACACCCCGAATAATTCAAGACAAGCTGGGCGGAGCCCTGATGAGGGTGGATATGGATATGTTAATTCTTATTATTTTGTCCAGAGGGCACATACCCTCACCCGAATTTCTAAGCTCACTAACGTTCACTAAGAAATTCTACCCTCTCCCACAAGGGGTGAGGGTGCGCATCATCTCTGTTTGTTATTGGTTAACACATTTCACGCAATGACGCACTATTAGTTTACCCACCAAGCTTAAAAATATCTTCATCTGCTTTTTCGACAATTTGATATTTATCTTCCAATGCAGAAATTATATCATCTTGAGAAAGTTTTTTATTCTTATCAATATTAAAACCTTTGTTAGAAAGAACAACTTTGTCGCCTTGAGAATACAGATTATCTAATGGTGCGTTTTTCTCTTTACCGCAAACCATTGTAAACTTAACTCCCAATTCATCAAGTGAATCTGCTATTTTGTTATACAAATCAAAACTCTGAACTGTTGATTTATCTCTATTGTCGAGCTGCCAACCGCCACAAATAAAGCCATGAACTTCATCACAAATTCTCCTTAAATTCATTACTTGCTTTTCCAATTCCTGTTTTATAGAGCCCAATGGCTGCATTTCCGGAGCAGCGTGGAACATAAAATGTTTATCTCCTGCTTTCAAGACACCTGCAGTGCAGCTATTTATGTTCTCTGTTTGAATTCCGCGCATTACAGTAACAGCTTTACCGTTTTTTATCAAATAATCATGAAATTCGCCAACCATTCTGGTTGATTTTTGGGGTTGGTTAAAAGAATTTACCAAATTTATTGTAAATGGACACATATACAAACCTTCATTCTAATTTCACACACAGAAATTAAGAATGCTGAATATTCAAAATTGCTTGTTTGTAAAAAAATGTTTACAAATTATTTAAAAATTACAAAACTTACAACTATTAAGAAATGTGTTATAATAAAGATGTAGAGAGGGAGTTTCTCAACTCCCAGTTCCAGTCTCTACAAAAGTCTAGAAACAATTATTAAAATATGCCCGATGAGCAGTAGGGCATATTTTATTATTTTATCCTCTTCAATGATGATAAGAAATTAAAATTAATAATATCGCCATCAACAGTAGTCAAGAATACCTGACAGTCTTTGTCTTCAGCTTCAATAGCAGGGAGCTGTTCGAGTTCTGCTGCATAATAGTTACTGTCATTTCTACTGCTTGTAGTTATTTTATTCGCAAGACTATTCAAAGATATATTTCTCAAAAAGCCGGCAAAGCCTTCACCTTTATTTGACATCTTGGTATATATTCTAAGCGAAGCATCATTTGTTTCCAAATCATATCTGCCGACAATAAATGAACTTAAGTGTTTCGCAGAAGATTTTATGTTCATTCTCTGAATAACGTTGTCTTTAAGTTTCATTTCGCCCTTAATAACATCAAATTTGCCATCCGGAATATTTACCAAATCTCCAAATGTTGCAGGAGTAATCATTGCGAGCGGATTTCTGAACAAAGAAGCTACCTTTAAGATATATTCTACATAACCGACTTTTTCAATTGTTCCGTTTTGAATATTAAACTTAATATCACCATTAAGTTTTAAGCTTGAATCAGAATTAATCTCAATCAATCCCATCGCTTTACCGGAGATTTCTCTTGGCAAGCCCAAAAGCGCATCTGCCATTGTTGTTGAATTTACATCTTTAACTCCGAGTCTTAAATAATAAAGATTTTTGATTAAATCCACTTTCACTCTCAAAGTAGAAATACCTTCCGCTATATCAAATTTATTGGATTGCAGCTCAAGAAGTCCGTCTTTATCGAGAGTTAAATTAGCGTGCAAATTGCCAAAATTTATAGTTTTGTACTTGCCTTTTTCAAGATTAAGCATGCATTTCTCAACAATTATTAACCCCTTAGTAAATGTTGGAACATCGTCACTTTCAGAAATTTGATTATCTGTATCCAATGCCTGTTCCGCAGATTTTGTACTGTCTGCAGAATTATTCATGTTCAACATTCTTTCTACATCAACATCATCCACTGTAAGATTGACATTTTTAACAACAATCGGAAGTCTTAAATCATTAACAATATATCCGTTGAAATCATAGTTTGAACGTTTAAATCTGCCTTGAGCAATAGCACCTAATTTATCACCCTTTGCACCAATTTTAGCAGATTTTATATATAACCTTTGAGCAGGAACAAAAACTTTATCCAAAGCTATCACACCTCCCATTGTTGGGAATGCACCGGAATTATCTACACTCAAATTACCGGAAATTGTTCCTTTTTTAAATACTTTTTGACCGCATAAAAAGTTCAAAAATTCACTCGGTAATGGACGTGGAATCTTCATATTGATGTCCAGCATTTTCATATTATCAGCCATATCAAAATTACCGTTAAGAGATAATACAGGTGTCATGCCCTTTTTAAGCTCATTGGTTATATAATAATCAATCGTGTTAATTTTCAAAATATTTTTTACAACGCTCAAATCAACTTTGAACAATGTCTTGTAGTCTTTTAAAACCATTGATTGATCACCAAGTTTAAAACCTTCACCTTCTCTTAATAAGAAGTACCAAACTAAATCACAAGAACCGTTTTTAGATGTCAAAGTCAACCTTGAACCGGCATCACCAACGAGATTAATTGGTGCACCAAGCATCTTAGTTAAATAATTTTTAAAGAAATCATCATTTACAAAAATATCAGAAACAATTTTGGTATCACAAGTTTTCCAATAATCTTTAACATCCCCAGACATCACAAAACTGTTTTCTTTTTTGTTATTATAAAAACCCTTGAAATCCTTCAATGCAATATCTTTGTTGCCAATTTCCACAATACCTTGCGTAATCTTTACCGGCATGTTTAACAAATCTTTTACCTTAAATTCTGATTCGTTAACGTTAATATCACCTCGAATATTATTTTTTGTCAGATGAAGGTTAAAATCCACACTGCCATTCACATCCACAATCGGAGCAAGAAGTTCTTTTCCGTTTGGAATAATCATGTTTGATGTCAACATGTTATAAATATCACGAGCTTTAAACTTGGAAGCCGCAATATTTGCCTCAATTCCGGTTTTTCTGGAAGCAAATGCGTCTATTACAATTTTGGATTTGTCAATTTCTATCGGGAAGCTATCAACATGCAATTCGCCATTTCCCATATAAATTCTATGCTGGTCATCAGCTGAAACAAAAATCTTATCTTGCCCCTTGCTCATTAAGAAATCAAAATCAAAATGCAGATATTTTTTTGCTTTTGTTCTATCAAACATTATGTTTTTTGCATCAAATTTAATACCAAAATCAGGAGTATCATATGTTATCAAACACTTTTTAACACCCAAAAGTGCGGAATAAAAATCAAGTGCAACAGGACTTTCCTTCTCTTCTTTTTCTTCTTGCTGCGGAATTAGAGCGACTAATTCAGAGGTGTTGACATAAATATTTTCAGCCATAATTTTCTTCACAATTATGCGTTTAGAGAAAATATTGCTGAAAGAAAATTCTGTATCTAAATTCTTCAGATTAAGAATTTCTTCTTTGTTTTTAATAAGGCTGACTTCATCCAAAGTAAACCCTAGGTTAGGGCTAAAGCTTGTTGCAAGTTTTGGATTTTGTATAACCAAATCCGCATCCAAAAACTTTTTAACTTCCTTACAGATAGTTTGATTTACCCAAGGAGATGATACGGCCTTTGGAATAACATACAAATATGTTCCAACTACACCTCCCGCTATAATTGCAGCTGTGCAGACAGTACCTATTAAAATTTTTACGCCCTTCTTCATGACTCATATTATATCATCATCACACTTATTTTTAAAACAACTTTCGATTTTCAACTTTCTTGTAATCCCCCAAAGCAGCAGACAGTTATACCTAAACTCGAAAACTTCTACCTCACCCTAACCCGGTCTTGGATTATTCGGGGTGTCGGCGGAGTAACGTCCGAACTCCACCTTACGGGCTTACGCCCTACCGAAAATCCGCTCTCCTGCTAGGAGAGGGAATGCGCCATATTTACTTTAAATTTACTAGATAATACTTTATCATATTTAAAACGACTTTCAACTTTCCATTTTCCATTCATCCCCCCCATGCTATAATGATTTTAAAAACAAGCCAAAAGGATAAAATATGAACAACTATTTTGAATTAAGAATTTCTATAAACCCAATGATGGAAGATATCGTATCAGATATTTGTTTCTCAAATTTTGATTGCGAAGGTGTAGTACTAGCAGAAGAAACGTACAAAGACTTAGTAATGACTGCTACAACAGAAGGTACATTAAGGGTTTTCTTAACTGATTTAAACAACAATCCAGTAGAAATTTTGAAAACAGAAAGAGAGTTACTTAAAGAACGTGGTTTTTCTGACGAAGATTTGGGAAGCTGGGAAATCACTCTTGACGAAAAAGAAAATCAAGATTGGTCAAAAAAATGGAAAGAAAAATGGACTGTAACTCACGTTACAGACAATATTGCGGTTGTTCCAAGCTGGCTTGATTATGAACCTAAACCAAATGAAGTTGTTATCAACCTAGACCCCGGATGCGCTTTTGGAACCGGAACTCATCAGACAACTCAATTGTGTATGAAAGCATTAGAAAAATACATGAAAAAAGGTGATAGCGTTGCAGACATAGGAACCGGCTCCGGAATTCTTTCAATTTTAGCTATGAAACTTGGCGCAAGCAAGACTTATGGCTGTGATATTGATGATACAGTGATTGATGTTTGCAGAGAAAACGCAAAAATAAATAATGTTGAATGTACTTTTGAGCTTGGCAGTGCAGACAGTGCCAGCGAACAATATGATTTTGTATGCGCTAATATCTTACACAATGTATTGGCTGAAATTATGGGCGACTTAAGAAAACTAATGAAAGATGACGCAAAAATGAGTCTTAGCGGAATTCTGGATGAAAAGAAACCTGTAGTATTGGAAGCTATTGAAAAATACGGACTTAAAATCATTGACACAATTACTCAAGACCAATGGGTATCTTTTGTGGTAGAAAAATAACCGCACAATCGGATTAAAGATTTTTATAAATCAAGCATAATAAAACTATGCTTGATTTGAACTGGTACAATACGCTTACAAAACCATTTTTAACGCCACCACCTTGGGTTTTTGCACCGGCTTGGGCGATTTTATACGCATCAATATTTGTTGCGCTTATATTATTCACCATAAAAAAGAGTAGAAAATCCAAAATAAAAGGTTACGTATATTTTATACTCCAAATGTTTTTTAATATTCTTTGGACTCCGGCATTTTTTATCCTAAACAATTCTATTCTCGCTCTTTGCATAATTATAGCCTTAGATATATTAGCAATTTTAAACCTGAAAGAATTCTACAGAATTTCAAAATCAGCAGGATTAATTTTAATTCCATACATTTTATGGCTACTATTTGCAACATACTTAAATTTGGGAATTGTTATTTTGAACTAGCAAATTTTATTTTTATGATTTTTATAAACTTCAAAGGAGTTTACATGGAAATCAGACAAAATTCTTCTATAACATTTGGAACAAAAATCTCAAAACCGCTGCAAGAAAGACTGGATAAATATCTGAATACGAAAGGTAATGCCCATTTGAGAAATGGCATTCAAAGCAAACTTGATGAGTTAACCACCAATGGCAATGATATTTTTGAGATGACAATATCTAAAGATAGACGAACCGGAAAAGAAATTCTGGCATTAAAACACATAGATCCAAAATACCGAGGAGAATCTCCAATACAAATATTAGGCAAGAGGAATTTGCTTTCCACTTTTTTGTCAATTGGTAACCATGAAATAAGACGCGCAGAAAGCGGTTTTTAAACTAAACTAATCCAAAAACTGATTCATAACATTTTGGAAGAATTTTCTTCTAGATTCCAAATTGTGATTGCTGGAATTTTTCTCAAGATTCTTTTGATACAGAGAAATTATCATATTATTTAATACTGCAGAATCTTTCACCGCTTCAGCTCTTACACGCTGTAACTCTCCATTATCAAGAAATTTACCACCACAAGAGTTACAAACATCTATTTCAATTTTGTTATTACCAGCAGCACCTTGCTTAACCATTTGGACATGACAAATTGGGCAAATTCTAATCTTATCTTCATCAACTTTTTTGAAAGTTTTGCCTTCAAGCGCTTTGAAAATTGTTTCAGCATTTTCGTGCGATTCGTCGAATTTTTCAAACTCACGATTGTCAAAAAATATACCACCGCAACCAATATCTGTAAATATCAAGAAGTTCTTGCGCATCTCTATAATCTGACGGATAAATTTGAAAGAGGGAAAGTGGGTATAATTAAGAAAATGTTTGAATTTTAGCCACTTCCCTCGTTTCAAGAAAAATTATCCTTTTTATCCTTTTCTTATCCCTAAATTTATCCTTTTTTCCTGCTTGTTTTGGAAAATTTACCTACAACTCCGACAAGGTTTGAGTTTTGCAAGGATAGAAAAAGGATAAAAACTTCCGAGAGGTGGGAATATTTTTGATAGATTAGTAAATGCACTTTACAAAATTATTTTTGGTGCAAAAATTTGCACCCTACTGACTGACCCTAGAAAACCAGCCAAAATAATAGAGTCAGGTAGAAATGAAATTATCGGACAGTTGGTATTGCCACCATTTGGAACAGGCTTTCAAATTTATTAATTATATACCGATAGTTCGTAGGTCGTGTTGGACTATTGTCATCCAACACGACTAATACATAAATTTTAATGTCGTGTTCAATGAAAATTGTTGAACACGACCTACAACTTTTTTCTTAATCCAAATAGCATTTATTTTCTATATTGTGCAATTTTAGTTGCAATAAAGCTATCTGTCAGATTGTTTTGTTCTTTCTCTTGAGTGTCTTTGTTAACTAACATTAATTCATCCAATTCCTTTGTTTTAGTTGCAATTTCATTTGTTAAATAATACTTTAAAGCATCTATAGCAGACGCACCTGTTTGTTGGGAGTATATATGTGTTTTTTCAAAATATTCATCAACTAATTTATTGGAATCTAATGACTCACCGCGTAAGTTCGCACATTTTTTCTGTAAAGTAAGCAAATCAATTCCTTGCATGTATAGCTCTTTATTTTCTAATCCATCAATAGAGTTCAATAAGTTTTTAACTGCATTTGCTTGTATATCCCAATTTTTGCTTAAACTTCCTAATGGATTTACATCTTCTAAATCTGCATAAAATTGTTGAGCAATATCATAATCAATATTTTCTGTAATATAATCAAGATTATTAAAAATTGAAACTAATCCCGGATTAGTTATGCCAAGGTCTGTAAGAATGTCTTGTGCTGCTTTTGCAACGATACTCTGTTTTTCTTCATATGTAACATACTTTGAGAGTTCTTTTTCATTACTACATCCTAAGCTGTTCATATAATCTTTGAATCCTTGTTCAAAATCAAAATTATTGACTTTATTGCAATACTCTTGCTTCCTTGCCTCATATTCTTCTAAGCTATAAGTTTTAGCAGCTTCAAGCGGACTAATTCCCCCCATAGATTCTGCAAGTATTACATTCTTCTGTCTTCCTACATATTCTGAGTATGAACGATAAATGCTATCATGATAAGTATGGTTTTCATTTCTAATATTTACATAGTCATTACATATATACTTTGAAACTTCTTTTTGCCTAAGTTTACCTTCAGTATCACCGGAAGTATTTTGAGCATAATCTAGTTGATAGTAGTAATTATTTGAGCTTACAGCAGAAACCATTTTCTCCCTCCCATTGCATAATATGATTATAAAAGTGAGTTTGATATTTTTTATCCGCTATTTAATGTAAAAAAATGTTAAAAATAGCTACTTGGGTACTATACTCATGACCAGTATTGTATGTAATATAATAATGGTGTTATTATTATGAAAATCAGCTCTGTTGAAGATGTTAAAGCAAATGCAGACTTAATGAATTTAGTAAATTCCGCTTGGACTACTGCAGCATAAGAAATTAAAAAAGGGAAGCATTTGCTTCCCTTTTTTCTTAATCCAAATAGCATTTATTTTCTATATTGTGCAATTTTAGTTGCTATAAAACTATCATCAATGTTAGTTTGTTCATTAGATGTATTTTTTTCTGCTAAAAGTGACTCTAATTCACTCAATTCTTTAATTCTCAGCTCTAATTCAGCAGGTAGGTATTGTTTTAAAAAATGTTTCATATCTATCCCACCTTCAGAAAACATATAATCTTGGTACTTTTGAATAAAGTAACTTTCGTAATCAAATGATATCTCATTTCCCAGCTTTTTTTCACAATCCTCTTTTTTGCAATAGACTTCATATAAATCAAGTCCCATACACACCAAATCTTTATCTTCAGAAGCAATGCTTGAATCATTTATGAGTTGTTTTAAAACCTCTACTTCTTCTTCAAATCCTTTTGCATTATCATAACTCTGTAGAAAGTTCTGTATTTCTGCCACGCTTTTTCCATCAAACAACTTATCAAATTCGTATTCAGGTAATATACGCCCCATCCCATGTATTCTACCGTTTAGGCCAATTAGGTGGCTAGATGCACTCAACGTTGCAATTTGTTTTAAGTCTTCTACACTTTCATAGCAATTTCCTAAAGCTTGTAATTCTGTTTCGTCTTGGCAACCACGACTTTTTAAATAGTCCTGAAAACCCTTATCAAAATTAAAATTATTCACCTTTTCATAATAAATAGCTTTCCGATTTTCATATTCCTCAATACTTAATTTTGAAGCATCATCTGCTGTAGGTGCAATAATTTCTTGTTTTAAGAGTTTCTTTTGCGTGCGGACATAATCATTATATGATAAGGCTTTGTAAATATTATTATTATCAAAACTCATATAATCATTAAATATATCAATAGCAGTTTCTTTAGCAGAATACCTACTATTATCATTCACACCTTCATTTCTATTTTGTGTAATTAAATATGATTGGTAATAGTTAGTATTAGTATTGATAGCTGATACCATTTTTTACCCTCCAAGTCAAAATCTCATTAAGATTATAAGAGTAAACTTTAAGTTTTCAATCCTCTATTTAATATAGAAAAATAAAAAATAACCTACCTACCTAGCTAGTATGTACATGACCAATATTATGTGCTAATATAATGCTGTGTTACTCTGATAGACAGGATAAGCTTGTAGGTCGTGTTGGACTATTGTCATCCAACACGACTAATACATAAATTGTAATGTCGTGTTCAATGAAAATTGTTGAACACGACCTACAACTGCAACATTTCTTATTTTAAGAATATCACTCCAAAATACAAATCGCTGAAATCCAGTAATATAAACAAAAAAATATGCCAAGAACTCTGTTGAAACGATTGATTATCGTTTCAATAGAGGAAGTCGAGTTCGCTTTTGCGACGAGACGTATATTAGATATAATTCCGAGTTGTGGTTATTGATGGTAGTTATATAAACAAAAAAATATGCCGCAACTCGGAATTGAACCAAGGACACAGGGATTTTCAGTCCCTTGCTCTACCAACTGAGCTATTGCGGCATATTTATTTAATTTTAACTCGACTAACTTAAAAGCCGTAAGTCTATTGTACTTGCTAAATATAATTAATCAAGTCTTTTTTTAGAAAAAATAATAGGAAGAGCAAAGACTCTTCCTATATATTATATCCTAATTCTGTGGAGCAAGCCAAGCTGTTACGTTTCGACCTTCTACCATCGGTTTCTTTTCTACTGTAACAGGGTCATTAGCTAAATCTGCAATAAATCTGTTTGCCAATTCTACTGCTAAACTAGAATGCTGCATTTCACGACCTCTTAACATTACAACAATTTTAACTTTGTTGCCTTGAGAAATGAATTTTCTGATATTTTTCAATCTTACTTCATAATCGTGAGTATCAATCTTATAGCGAACTTTTACTTCTTTTATATCAATTACGTGCTGTTTTTTCTTAGCTTCTTTAGCTTTCTTTTCCAACTCGTACTTATATTTTCCGTAATTTAATATCTTTGCTACAGGAGGGGCTTGATTAGGGCTAATTACAACCAAATCTAAATCTGCTTCTTCTGCCATTCTCATTGCTTGTGATGTAGGCACAACGCCGTGATTATTACCTTCTGCGTCAATTAATCTAACTTCTCTTGCTCTAATTCTTTCATTTATTAGAGGTTTGTCCTTGCCTTTGTTTTGGCTTCTTTCTTCGTTTGCGATAACTTGTTCTCCTTTTATTTTATTATCTTTTTACAATATTTATAATATCATGCTTAAGCCATTTTTCAAGTATTTACTAGTTTTCCATGCTAGAAGTATAAGCCGGATTAAGAGCTAGCCATTTATATGTTTCATTAATTTGTGGAATATCCATAACAAAAGTGCCGCCATAACGTCCTCTGGTAAAAGTTATATAGCCTTCATCAGCCAAATTATCCAGAGCTTTTTTAATCGTTTTTGCGCTGACTTGATACATCTGCGCAAACTCTGTAATTGCCGGCAATTTAACCCCGACTTCGCAATTATCAGCAATATAATGTCTGATTTTCTGTTCTACACGTTCGTAAAAATACAACTCATTTTTTGCAGAACCTCCAATCACAACCGTTCCGTACTGTCCGCGTCTGGTAAACAAAATACCGTCTTTTGCTAAAAGTTTAATCGCGTCATGTATAGTTTTTACGCTTACACCAAATTTCTTTGCCAAATCAAAATTTGCCGGCAATTTATCACCAATTTTGCATTCTTCTTCAACATATTTTTTAAGATTCGCTGCAATTTTCTCCACAAGCGTTTGAAGCTCAATTTTTTCAATATCAAAATCTAAATTACAAACAACAAACGCACTGCCCTCTTTTTTAATAATTCCATCCGTAATCAAACTACTAATAGCCATACGTGTTGTCGCAGCAGAAATTCCGATAATATCGCCCAATTTTCTTGTTGCAGGCAGATAATCACCACTTTTATATCCGTTCTTAACCAAAAATTCTTTAATCGTTTCTACTGCCATTTCACGCTTGGAAGTCAATTTTTCTGCGGAATTATTTTCACTTGCAGGTTTGATATAAGTCCCAATCCTTTGTTTAGATTCAACCAGACCATAATCTTCAACGTTTCTAAAAACGTTTTGTATAGTACCTTTGCTCACACCGATATGGAATGCCAAGTCTTCTTTTAACGGCAACAAATCATAAGGCTTAATACTTTTTGTACTAAGCGATTTCTCTATCCAACTTATCAACCAGTCGGATATCTTATTTACTTTATTTTCGCCGGATAGAAAACTGTGTACGTGCGGTGACATTTCTGCAACCGTAATACGTCGTGGCGCACTATTCTGTGACATAAAAAACCTTTATTATTGGATTAATATTCTAAATATACCCTATAATATAAAAACATTCAAGAGAAAAAAGAAAAATATTTATATTTTGTAATATTATAAAAAATCATATAAAATATTTTTGTTTTATTAAACTACTTTTATACGTCCTTTAGCTCCCAGTTTTATACTAACTTTTTTCAATTCATCCATAAATCTGGATTCTATATCATAATCACTTTTGGCAAAATAAGGCTTCGTATACAGCATAGTTTTTCTACCCAAAATATCCGTACTTACGTAAATACTTGTATTTGCAACACAAATACCATCGTGCATAATATTTAATGAACTATTTGTATTAACAATCGTTAACTTATTCGGATCAATTTCTAGAGTTTCATTAGGGTTAAATTTAGGTCTATAAAAATCTTCTACATCACTGTTTGGATTTTTATTTAGCCACATGTGTATTTCATCTGCAATTTCTTTTTTACTTTGTGGTGGTTCCATTTCAAATAAATATTCCGGCATTCCAAAGTCAATAAGCTGCTTTTTAAATTCTGGAGAAGCTTTACTTAAATCTCCTTCTGCTGCCACTGCAATAAATTCCATTGGATTATTATAAGCATAGCTTATATGTTCAAGTGGTATACCAATTTTTACAAAGTCTTCGTAGAATTTAGATTCTCTAACGTTAAGCACCGGTGTTTTAACTTCTGCAGTAATATCCGACAGCACTAAATCATATACTAGAAAATCTTCAGGAAATTCATCAATTCTATTAAAATCATTAGTATGAGTAAGTTCATGTCTTAGTGCGTACATAACTTGCTCAAAACCATCTAATGATATAGCTCCAGAATCATAACATTCTGAATAACCTGCACTATTCCCTTGACCATAAGCACTGGTGTAATCTATATAATCTGATTTTGCTTGCATTATATCTATTACCGGAGGTCTTTTAAAATTTCCACCGCTTCTTTTATTCCATTCGGCAAATTCATCATATATAAAGTTTAAGTTTGTTTCTGCGTTGTCTAAATTTTTAGGTAAAAATATTTTTACTCCAAAATCATTACTAATATCAGAACATTTTTGTTTTATATTCGCAGGTACATCTAATGCATCCAAATATTCCTTATAGAATTTTGTAGAATATTCATTATTATACTCTTTGCAATACTCAACAAGAACATCATATTTTTGTTCTAAAATAAAATCTTTCATATGATTTTCAATATCACCTATTCCAAAATCTGTAGATTTTTTATCAGATTTTAAAATATTTAGCAATTTAGGATATTTTTTTAAAT
>CABQIM010000028.1 GCA_902464375.1 uncultured bacterium
AAAGATACATTTGTATTCTTATAGGCATTTTATTTGTCGGATTTATTTCTTTTTCTGCAGCTAAAAAAAATCACGTAGAATATGAAACGGCTGAAATTCAGCGCCGAACAATCACTCAAGTAGTAGAAGCTTCCGGCACGATAAACCCTGTTAACACGGTTTCTGTCGGTTCTACTGTATCAGGTTTGATAAGTGCAATTTATGTGGATTTTAATTCTAAAGTTACAAAAGGGCAGCTCCTTGCAGAAATTGACCCAAGAACATTTCAGGCAACTGTTGATCAAAATGCTGCAAACGTGGCTTCTGCAAGAGCGGATTTAGCTAATAAACAAGCTGCTTATGAAATGAGTGCAAAAACATTAAGAAGATACAAAAATCTTTACGCAAAAAGTTTTATTCCAAAATCTGAACTTGACCAAGCAGAAGCAGACTACAAAGCAGATTTAGCGCAAGTGAATGCTGCAAGGGCTAAAATTACTCAAACACAAGCGCAGTACAATCAATCTTTGGTAAATCTTAATTATACCAAGATTACTGCTCCTGTTAGCGGCATGATAATTTCTCGTGAAATTGACCTTGGACAGCCTGTTGCAGCAAGTTTTCAAGCTCCGGAATTGTTCACGATTGCACAGGATTTAGAGAAAATGCAAATAGAAGTGAACGTATCAGAAGCTGATATTGGTGAAGTTAAAGAAGGGCAAGATGTAACTTACACGCTTGACGGGTATCCAAACAGCGAATTTTATGGAAAGGTTACTCAAGTAAGAATTTCTCCAACTACGGTTTCTAACGTTGTAACTTATTCAGTTATTGTAACGGTTGATAATAGCGATTTGAAATTAAAACCCGGTATGACTGCGAATGTTTCTATAATTACGGCAAAAAATGAAAACGTACTTGCGGTTCCAAATATTGCTCTAAAATTCACTCCAAAAACTGATGGTACAAAATACAAAACTCAAGGGCTTTGGGTTAAAAATGGTTTAAAAATGGAAAGAATTGATATAACCACAGGTGCTAGTGATGATTCGTTTACAGAAGTTAAAGGCGAAAATGTTTATGAAGGCGAAAAAATTCTTGTTGGTATAAAAGGTGGTAAAAAGAAATCTCATGACGCACCACCTCCAAGAATGTAAATAAGTATTAATGAAGCGTTATTAGCACGTTGCGCCTTACCACATCTAAGTTAATTAAAAAAATATTGGTGCATTTTATGCACCAATATTTTTTCTACTTATTTTCTTCTTTATTCACATCATCAGCTTTATTATCAGCTTTTTTGTCATCTGCTTTCTTTGCTTTTTTAGCTTCCTTAGCTTCTTTGGCTGCTTTTTCTTTAGCGTCCAATGCAGCTTTTCTCGCTTCAATTTCTTCTTTTGTCATCCCGTATTCAGGGTTAAATAAACGTATCAATCTTTCTTTTGGGCTCAAAGTTCTTTCTTTATTAAGAGCTTTTGTTGCTTCATCTTTTAACTTTTCGGCAGATTCTTTTTCGGCGCTTAATTGGGCAATTTCTTGTTTTAGCCCGTTAACTTTTTTACCTTTTGATACACCATATGCAATGCCACCGATTGCAAGAGCACCTAATGCAGTCATACCTAACATATTGGAAGAAGCCTTTTTCTTTTCTTCTGTTTCAGGTTCGTAAACCATCGGCATTGAAGAATAATCCTGAGTATCTTGTACTTGGTTATTTTGTCCTTGAGGAGCTGCTACTGCATAATTTTGCGCATTTACACCATTAATCGGTTCCATATGTTACCTTCTTCCATAAAAATTTAACTACACTTTATATCTCTATTAAAACGCAAGTACAAGAAAAATTGCTTTTACAATCATTTTTGTTACAAAAACGTTACAAAATTTCTTGTGCGTGGAATGCTGTCCGTTACAGATTACTTTGTTCTCTGGAAAAACTTGGCAATATCTTTATGTTCTACAATGTGCGAAATTGGTCTGCCGTGAGGGCAAGTGAAAGGTTTTTCGCAAGTTCTCCAATTTTTAATAATTTCTTGCATCTGAAAACTATTCAAATATGTGTTAGCTTTCACAGCGGCTTTGCAAGAAGTTGTAATCAGAATTTGTTCTTCTATATTATCAATATCGCCTGAAATATGTTCCAAAATATCAGCAAGAATTTCTTTTGGTGAAACTTTTGATATCAGTTGCGGAACTTTTCTAAATATAGCTTCTGTATCAGACAAGAAATCTATTTGGTATCCAAATTTTTCTAACTTGTCCTTATTGGCTTCTAATATTTCTTTATCGCTTGGAGAAATTTCCAACACATCAGATATAAAAAGAAGTTGGCAGTCAATATTTTTGGATTTTTTTAATTTTTCGTAAATATATCTTTCTTCTGCAATATGCTGGTCTACAATTTCCAAGCCTTCTTCACGTTCTATCAAAATATATGTTCTTTTGTATTGTCCGATAATCACATCTTCTTGTTCTACGTGTTTTTCTGTGACAATTTTTGCTTGCTCAGGTTGTATAAAAGTTGCTTGCTGTGGCGCAAAAGAAGTTTCTTGTTTTGGTGTCTGTTGGATAGATTTCTGTGGGAAAGTTACCACTTGCGCTACTTTAGGAATCTCTTCTACATTATTATCAGTTGGTTTGTCAAAAATATTTCCAATATTAAAACTGCTTTCAACATAAACATCATCACTTTGTTTTGTTTCAGGAATTTCAATTTTAGGTTGTGCAACTATTTGCGGAGTCGGTTTTTCTACAATTCCGGACAATGCCATATCAATTGAAGAATAAATAAAATTGAAAATCTGGTTCGGATTTTTGTACCGAACTTCTTTTTTAGTCGGATGGACATTCACATCAACATCTTCTGGCGGTACATTCAAATTCAAAATGATGAACGGATATCTTGAACCTATAAGGCTTTTATACGCTGTATCAATTGCTTTTTGGAATACCGGACATTTTACTGTACGAGAATTTACGTACATATAATAATCTTTTTTGCTTGCTCTTGTATAGTCCGGCGTACTTACGTAACCTGAAATTTCTAAACCTGAAATCTTATCAGTTTTATAAACTTTTCTTAAATTTTTTGCAACTTCTTCTGAAAATAGTTCTTTTGTGACTTGCAGCAAATCACCTTGACCTGTTGTTTTAATTGTAATTTTACCATTATTTTTTAGTTCAAACGCAACTTCCGGATGTGCAAGCGCTAACGATTGAATAAGTTCACTAATGTATGCGAATTCTGTTTTTTGAGATTTTAAAAATTTTAATCTTGCAGGAAGATTGTAAAATAAATCTCTAATTTCCATTATTGTCCCGACTGCGCAACCTGTTTGAGATTTTTTTACTTCTGAATTCTCACACTCAACTTTTGTTCCATAATCAAAATCCGCGGTTCTTGTTGTACAAGTTAGTTTGGAAATAGAAATAATACTCGCTAGAGCTTCTCCTCTAAATCCCATTGTTTTAACGGCATACAAATCTTCACCTGTTTTAATTTTGCTGGTTGCGTGTTTAGAAAAAGCCAGCAAAATATCGTCGGGATGGATACCTGAACCATTATCCGCCACACGAATATTGCGACACTCGTTAGAAATTTCTATACTAACTCTTTTGGCTCCTGCATCAACAGAATTCTCAACAAGCTCTTTTACAACAGAATAAGGGCGCTCAATAACCTCTCCTGCTGCAATTTGATTTATAACATTTTTTGATAGTTGAATTATTCTTCCCAAAACCGAACTCCCTCGTTTATTATAACGTAAAAATATTAATGTGCAAAAGGGGTAAATGTAAGCGTGGAGAATGCAATACCTGCTAGTAAGAATGTTGCAAAAGGGGTAAATAGAGGCTTAGATGCTATGATGCGAAGAGGCAAAGCTGGTTATAATTAGATTTAAGGTACGCTGTAGGGGGCTGCAAAATATTAATAAATAGTCAAGCCTCTTCGCATCTACACATCTAATCCCTCCCCTACTCCATTTTTATTTTTGAGCTATAATAGAATTAATAAATACAGGAGTAAAATAAATGGCAAAGGGTAAAAAAATCAAAGTAGCGTTTCCTCATATGGGAACAATTTCAATAGCTTGGGCTGCCGGTCTTAAGAAAATTGGTGTAGAACCTTATGTTCCGCCTTATACTAGTAAGAAAACTTTATCATATGGAACAAAGAATTCACCGGAAGCTATTTGCTTGCCTTACAAATTGATTTTGGGTAATTTTATTGAAGCGATAGAAGGTGGTGCTGATTATGTTGCAATGATTACTTCCCCTGGAATTTGCCGTTTAGGTGAATACGGAACAAATATTCACACTACTCTAAAAGAATTAGGATATAATGCTAATTATATCGAATTATCACTATATGACGGTATAAAAGGGCTTTATAACTTTTTGAGAGATATTTCTGGTAAGAATGACCCGATTTTAATCTTAAGAGCGATAAACATAACAATGCGCAAAATCTTTGCTATTGATGATTTAGATACAGCCCTTTCTTATTATAGAGCACGTGAAATTAAGTTTGGTGATGCAGAAAGAAATTATAAAAAAGCTTTAAAAATGATTGATAAAGCGGATTCTACACACGATTTGAAGAAAGCTTACGAAAGAGCTCTTAAAGAAATTGAGAAAACTGAAATTGATCCAAATAGAGAAGTTTTGAATGTTGATATTACAGGGGAAATTTTCCTTGTAAATGATGAGTTCTCTAACCAAAATATTGAACGTGAGTTAGGCAGAATGGGAGTGCAAACCAGAAGAAGTTTGACAGTTGGAAGCTTCTTAAAGGATGCAATTATTCCAAAAGCATTTAGACCACCGGAAACTCACTTGCAGAGAGCTGAAAGAATGGCTCGTCCATATTTGATGAGGGATATTGGCGGTGACGCGTTGGAATGTGTTTCTGATGTAGTTTTTGCTGATGAAAAAGGTAAAGATGGTATTATTCACATTTCTCCATTTACTTGTATGCCGGAAATTATGTCACAAAATATTTTCCCTACAATGAGAGAAAATCACGAAATTCCGATTTTAACGCTTATTATGGATGAACAAACCGGTAAGGCTGGTTATATAACTAGATTAGAAGCTTTTGTTGACTTGATGCGTCGTAAAAAACGTGCAAAACTTGGTAAACTAAAAACACGTATCTAGTGTATTCCACTGCACTTGTGAGCCAGTAGGTTTGCTTTTCGTCATTGCGAGCTTTTTCGCTATGCATACAAGCTAGTAGATTTGCGTACAAGATTGAAAGCGAAGCAATCCAGTCCTTTTGCTTGTAAGTTTGGTGAGAGTTTTTCTGAAAGAAAAGTGATATTAATAATAGGCAGTAATGGAAAAATAAGAGAGGCATATATTTTATTTAACCTTTTAATATTAATTCTCATGGGTGTTGCGATACTGGAAAACAACGTTATAATGTAATGTATATAAAAGTATCAACTATAAGGAGCACATATGTCCAGTGTTTCAAACCAACTAATGATGAACCAATTTATGTTGAATCAACAATTGTTGAATCAAACATATGAATCTTGTGCAAAAATAAAAGAAATTAAATCTGATAGTAATATTGCTTACGCTAAAGATGGTGACGCCAAGTATGATAAAGCAATGGACAGTGATGGCGACGGCATAATTTCTTATGATGAGTATATGGAATATTGTAAACAAAACGCATCATCTACTCCGGTAGAAAAGAATGCAACCACTGTTGATGAAAATTCTGAAACTTTCCAAACAAAAAATGTTGTGAAAGATATAGAAAAATACATGAAAATTGCATATCCTGAAAACAACTCCAAAATTGCAGCAGAAGCATAAGATTGCACAGGGATTGAATTTTATATTTATAATAGACTTAGCCACTCTTACAACATATATTTTTTAAGTGTATCTATTATTTTTTCTGTCAATGAAACTTCTTTTGGTGGAAAGCCTGTATAATTTGTTTCGTATCTTACACCAAGTTCTTTAGCATGGTTTTGCCAAAAGCGATGAATACGCAATTGTCCATCAGGTGATGTTTGTGCGTAGTCGTATAATTCATCAAGCATTGCATCCCTATTCGTTTCATTGGGTATTTTACATGCTTTTTTTATTTCTTTTTTGAATGGTTTATAAATAATAGCTCTATAAAATTGCTTTCCTACATATTCATCCAGCCCCCAGAACAATGCTTTGTCTAGTGTCTTTTTGAGGTTACCAGTTTTATAAAATGAAGATATTTCACCATCCGGATCAATGGCATGCTTAGAATCCACATGTGGATCATTTTTTAGATTCAAATAATCTGGTAAACTTAGAGGCTGTGATTTTGTTGGATGTCCATGAAACGACATTGTATGCTCAGGGATATTTCTTGGATCCATTGTGACGGAATATCCATCTCCATCAAATTCTCCCCAAACTCTATTTTTATTTACATAAACCCCTCTTTCAAAAGGTTCTTTTGCTTTCAAGGCGGACATTATTCTATTTTTTGCATAAGATATTGCGGCTTCTTCAGAGCCAAAATTAATTGTCCCATCGCTTAATACATATCCCATATTTTTAGGATTAATTTTCCCTTTTGGAACTTTGTATGTTAACAAAGACATCCCTAGTTTTATTGCATTTAATTTCCCCATAAAATCTCCTTATATTTATAAAGTCTAAAATGTTAGAGAAATTGCTCTATATATTAATAATGTAAAGAATAATTTTAAATTATAATAAGATACATTCTAAAGTTGACATCTCTTATACCTAACATTAAAATAATTGTATGCTAAGAAAATGTTTACTCACTTGTATATTTTGCTTATGTTTACTAACCCCAAGTTTTGCACTTCCTGCTGATAATGGTGGGCACGCCGGAACTCCTGCAGGATTTTATGATGACATTAATCCGGATGACTTGGATAAAGAAGATGCAGAAGACGATTCAAGACCTTATCAATCTTTTTCAGAAGATGATATGGGTGATGAAATTATTATTCCGCCTACATCAAACACAAAGCCAACAAAAGATTATGCTGCTATTTATAACAGTTTAGAAGTTCCAACATTTTCGTATTTGCATGATATAGATCCAGATCAGTATTATGATATGAAAGATACATCTTGGTCTATATATCCTCTGCTTAGATTGATTTCACCTATTTATTTTAAAAATATCACGATTGAACCGGGGTATTACTTACTGACGCCAA
The DNA here is from genome assembly GCA_902464375.1 of uncultured bacterium. Lineage (GTDB taxonomy): Bacteria > Cyanobacteriota > Vampirovibrionia > Gastranaerophilales > Gastranaerophilaceae > CAG-196. The sequence goes on from CABQIM010000028.1 coordinate 7,179, forward strand.
GAGAACAGAATAGCGAGTGGTATATGCTGTTTAAACAAAATGGCGTAGTAAAACATATAATTCCGGTTTACGATAGGGATTACACACCGGAAATGTTTTATGACGAACATATTCCAAAGCCAAAGTTAACTACATCACAAAAAATTCATATGGGTTTTCTTGATTTTATCGGCAAAATGGATAGTACAAAGAGAAAAGCTCCTATTCAAACTTATTTGGAAGTGAATGATTTAGAAAATTATTTTGTATCTATAGTAATTTATTATGGCTCTCATAAATATTCAACCATTTTTAGAACAATAAAATTGTAGCTCTTTTATATCTTTAATATATATGTCTTAAATTCAGTATCTATACTATTTTAAGGTTTGTAAAACTTTGCAAAAAAATGATTAAAAAAAGGCAATTTGTTAAAACCAAAATACTTTATATAAATGTAAGTATTAGTTAAGTAAAAGGGAAAACAAAATCAAAAGTTGAAAAGCCAAAACGTTAGGCTAGAAACTTAAACAAAATTCTTTTTATACTCTCTCTTAATATCCTCGTGTTTATTTAATGTTTGCCATTTTCAAAACGGCAAACTTTTTTTTATATAGAGAGTTTTAAACAATTTAAGCCAAATTGCATTGTACAGTTCAAGTTTGTTTAGTCTTTCTTTTTTATTTTTTTAGGCTGTTTGGTTGGTAAAAAATTATTTTCGGTTACAACTTTGGCTCCGGTTCTTTCTTCAAAATCTTCTTTTGCCCTTTTTGCAATATTTCCACCAACTTGTGCTGCTTTTGAGTTTTCCTTCATACCAGTCGCATTTTGACTCTCTGCAACTTGCCTTGTTGATAATTCTGCTAAAGCTGTAAAAATGAGTTCTGCTTCCGACATATGATCTCTAAGATTTTGAGATTTTAAACCTTTTAAATTCTTGTGTTCTTTGACTGACAAACCACTCCACTCTTGATGAATAATATTGGTGAGAATTGCGTATTCTTCTCCTTCTGTAATTTCATGGTCTTTCCAATAATCAGTTAGCTTGTTTCGGGTTTCTTGTCCGGTCATTCGCTGTTGAATCCATTTTTCAGAACGACCAAGTTTTTTATATGTTTCTCTTGCTCTATCAATAGCAGTAGATGGGTCTACCATTTCTTTCATTCGTTCATATCCAACTTTAGCGAGCCATTGTTTAACTGGTTCAGCTTTTTTAGAAGGAATAGATTGAATTATTCGCAATAATGTCTCTACATCTGCACAGTCAGTATTATATTTTTTGCCATCTGTGGATTTCAATTTCAGTTGTACGATTTTTTCGTACAACTGACTAAAATCCTCGTCATCAGTTAGTTTTATCTTTAAGTCACTCCAATAACGTCTTGGATTTTTACTTTCTGTAAGGATGCTAACGATATCTATTATTGAAAAATACCAATGTTCCGAGTTTTCATCATAATAAGATCTAACTTTATCTTCTCCAAAAAGTTTTAAATCTTCTGCCATTATTAACTCTCCTTCTCACACTTTAACTACAGCTATTATTTTTTAGCTTTCTTTAGTCGGGCATTTAACCCGAATTTTACCAGTTTATTAATTATACTTTGTGGAAGTTTAGAAAGTATTTTGGCTGCAAAAGCGTCTTTTCCCACAGTGTAAGAAAGTTTTGGCTTTTTCATTGCATCAACTTTTAAAATAACATCAACGACCTTGTTAACAGAAAGTCCTTTAAGCTCATTTCTTTTTGCATTAGATATCATGAATTCCATTTCTTTTTCATATCCGGAACAATTATTCATGTATTTAGAATTTTCTTTTACTGATTTACCCCAAAGTGGTGTTGAAATTACCCCAGGTTTGATGGATACAATCTGTAGATTCTTTTTGTTTTCAATCAGTAAGGAATTAAAAAACATATCTAAACAACGTTTTGAAGCACAATAAGGCGATATGAACGGAAATACTCCAAAGCTAGCCATTGAGCTTACATTTATAATTTTAGAATTCTCCAAAATTTCCATCAAATTTTGAGTAAATTCTATGTGACCGAAAACATTTACATCGAACTGCCTTCTAATTTCACTCATTTCAATTTTTTCTAACGGACCGGCTATCACGCAACCTGCAATATTTACAAGTGTATCAACTTTTGTACACTTTGATTTAAGGTAATCAGCTGCTAACTTGATTGTTTCCGGCTTTGCATAATCTATATAAAACGGATAAATATTCGTAGATATCTCTGTAAGTTTTTCCAGTTTAGACTTATCACGATAGCCTGCAAAAACAATATTGTCTTGTGCAAGATGTCTGATTAAAGCATCTCCAATACCTGATGTTGCACCGGTAATAATATAAGTTTTAGTCTTCATAAAGCGGTCTCATTAATAATATCGTAGAAATATTAACTTGAAGAAAGTCGTGAGATTCGACTTCTTTTTGCGGTACCAATTTTGATTCTAGAGTACAATTTTTTACCGCAATAAACTGCTTATTAGTATTCAAGATATCGGAAAGTAAGCGGCTCTTTTTACCTATTTTAGGCATAAAAACATAGCCTCTGATAATATATTCAGCTGTTTCTATATAAACCTTTTCTCTCCAGGCAGATGTTGTTAGCTCTAAAATTTCCTTATTTTCCATTAATTTTCTCCAATACTAACCTTTGTACCCTTAGTTCATATAAGATTGGAACAATGGTAGATACAATGCCAATGCCATTACAAGAACAATACTACCAATAACAATAAGCATTATAGGCTCAATCATTTTTGTTAATGTATCAATAATCGCATCCAATGTTTTGTCCAAAAAGTTTACACCTTTTTCCAACATTTCACCTAAACGACCGGATTGTTCACCTGTTGCAATCATGAACAATAGCATCTTTGGTACAATACCGGTAGCTTTGAATGCTTGCGATACTTGCAAACCTTGTTGAACTTTTATAATTGCGCTGCTTAATTTATTTTTCATAACAGAGTTTGTCAATGTAATAACTGCCAAGTGTAAACAGTCAACGATTGGAATACCTGCATCATAAGAAACGCTCATTACAGACAAAAAGTTTGAGTAATTAGAAAACATAATCAATTGATTTAACAAAGGAATTTTCAATACAGCTTTGTCCAAAATTCTTCTAGCAGGCTGCCAAGTTACCATTAGGAAACAGAAACCTACGAATGCTGCGATGAAAATCGGAATTGTAAACCAATATGTTTTTAAGTAATCACCTGCATTAATCATCATTGCAGTAATCCAAGGCAATGCTTTTTCTTGTTGATCAAACATATCTTTGAATGCCGGAAATACAAACGTTAACATGATGATAACGATACAGAATGCCAGAACGATTACGAACATCGGATACATCAATGTTCCGATAACTTTGCTCTTGATATTTGCTTGTTTGTTCAACAAATCTTTGATACGGTCAAGAGTTTTTTCCAATTCACCGGATTCTTCACCAGCTTTAATCAAACCAATGAAAATATATCCGAATACTTGCGGATATCTGGCCATTGTGTCTGCAAATGTAGAACCTGCCATGATTTGCGTCTTCAATATTTTAGACATATCACGGATTTTTTTTCTGGCAGCTTCTTGTTCCATGAACATTAACGATTCTACAGCCGGAATACCTGATGTTAAAAGGATTTGAAGTGTAGAAATAAAATCAATTTTTTCTGCCAGTGATAAAGATGTGAGTTGCGTTGCTTTTTTAGCTTTTGTGTCAACATATTCTTTTAATTCAGTTGGAACAAGTCCCATTTTTCTGATAAGATCTTTGGCATCTTTATAATCAGATGCAGTAATCTCACCCGAAACCATCTCTTTTCCTTGTTTTAATGCTTTATAACTATATATTGGCATACTAAACCTCTTAACTATTCATTAGCATATCCTAAAACTCTTATAAATTCACTTGAAGTAGTTCTTCCTTCAATAATATGATTTAAACAAGAAGTTTTAAGTGTTTTCATTCCTGCTGCAACTGCAGCTTCTTCTATTTCAATATCGTGTGCACCTTGTGCAATTAATTTTTTGATTTCTCTGGTTATCGGCATAATTTCGTAAATACCTAAACGACCTGCGTAACCAAGATATCCACATTCTTTGCAGCCTTTCTTGCGGTACAATTTTGTTTTGAGTAATTGTTTTTGCAAATCAGGATTTGTTGTAATGTGTTTTACTTCTTCTTCTGTAGGAATATATTCTTCCTTACATTTGTCGCACAATCTTCTTACTAATCTTTGTGCGATTACACCTGTCAAAGTTGAAGATACCAAATAATCTTTAGCACCCATTTCAATTAAACGTGTAACCGTTGCAGCCGCAGAGTTTGTGTGGACAGTACTTAATACCAAGTGACCTGTTAATGCTGCAGATATGGCAACTTCCAGTGTCTCAAAGTCACGAATTTCACCGATAAGGATGATGTCAGGGTCTTGTCTTAAAATCGCTCTCATACAAGATGCGAATGTAATATCAGCCTTTGCATTAACTTGCGATTGGTTAATACCTTCCAACTTGATTTCTATCGGGTCTTCAATTGTTGTGATGTTAACATCTTCTTTGTTTAATGATTTTAAGATTGTGTACAAAGTTGTAGTTTTACCGGAACCGGTAGGGCCTGAAGTTAAAATAATTCCATTTGGGGATTGAACCATGTCGTGAATTTTTGCTATATCAGCATCAGATGCACCAGGGATAATCATTTTGTCACCGGCAGCTTTTAAACTTACAGCAGGCGCTAAGATACGGATTACGACCTTTTCTTTTCCGGAAACGGGTAATGTGTTGATACGAAAATCATACATTCTATCATTGTATTTGATAGAGAAAGTACCGTCCTGTGGTCGACGGTGTTCGGCAATGTTCATTCTTGCCAAAACTTTAAATCTGGTAATAACAGCTTGTTCGATAGATCCCGGAATATCAAGAACCTTTTTCAAGATACCGTCAGAACGAACTCTGACAACGTAATATCCGATTCTCGGTTCAATGTGAATATCGGAAGCTTTTGCATCAATAGCATCTGTGATGATTTTGTATACAAATTTTGCAACATTACCACTTGCATCTTGAAGCTCTTTTTCAACTTGTGTCCAGAGGGATTCTTCATCACTATATTGTGCAGACTCTTCTTCAATACTCTGGATAATACGTTCTGTTTCTTTTGCGGTTTGTTCAGTCTTTTTTTTGATTAAATATTCTTTTAAATATTTTTCAAATTCAAAAGATGGTATACAATAAACATTCAATGAACGACCGGTCGAAAGTGATACTTCTCGAATAGTATAATTATCATCCGGATGTACCATTGCAACGCCAAGTTTGTTACCTTCCATTGACATAATAACAATTTGCTTTTTTTCGACAATGTCGTCCGGAAGCATTTTCATTAAAGAACGGTCAACTTTTATTTGTGATTTAGAAACAACATCACAGCCGTATTTTTTCTTTAGATAAGAAACTATTCTCTCATATGATAAATACTCTTTTTCATGAAGTACTAAATCAAGTGGAACATTTCTATTTCTTGCAATTTGTTCGCATTCTTGTAATTGTTCTTTGGTTAGCCAGCCGATAGATACAAGAATTTCTTCCGCAGAAGGCTCTGCTGCTTTATCTTGATTACTGCTTGGTTCAGAATTGTTTGAATTAGGTGTTATTACCGCGCGAAATACTTCACTAAAATCATTCGCTGCAATTGGAATAAATTGCGGATTAAGATTGTTGAATTTTTCTTTAATCAAAGACGCAATAGCACCCCGATTTGAGATTTTATCCTTGTTTAAAATTATAAAAAAATCGTTTTGACGTTTATCCACTGGAATAAAACCTGATGATTCCATCAGGTTTAATTCAAAATTATTAACATATTCTTTTTTTATGCTATTTTTTAGTTTTTCCAGTTGATTAGACATATCAATTTTTCTATAAACTATCTGCTACAGAGCCTTCGCCATCATTGATGATGCGAGGAGTTAGCATAATTACAAGTTCAGTCTTAACCTTTCTTGTAGATGTTGAACGGAAAGCTGCACCTATAACCGGTAAATCACCAAGTACTGGTAACTTCATAACAGTTTTTTGATCAGATTCTTGAATTAAGCCACCAATTACAAGTGTTTCGCCATCTTTTACTCTAACATTTTTCAAATCAAGCTTTCTTCTGCTCATCAATGTTGCAGCAACATCATTTTTATCAGTTGCACCAGGTGACAAAATTCGTTCATTTTCTGTTACGTAATCTGGTTTAATGTTCATCGTTACATAACCATCTGGTGAAATGAATGGAGTCAATGAAACTTTCAAACCTTTATCTTTACCAATTGTATAAGTTCTTTGTGCTGAACCAGTAGAACCTGTACCGTTAGCAGTAGATGTCAAGTATTCTGATGTTACTTTTTCTACATAGTCTTGAGTCAAATCCAGAACTGATTCTTGACCGTTTGTAATTAATAATTTCGGATTTGCAAGAACTCTACCTTTACCGCTGGAAATCATGTATTGCATTTGCCAAGAAATATATGCGTTATTTCCATACCAAGCTTCTTGAGTTTCGTATCCATCTTTTAGAGTTCCATCTGGTTGCAATATTTGAACCGGTACGAAATATTTCGTTCCAGGAGAAGAAGCTCTACCTCCTGATGTTGTACCATCGCTACCATCAAATTTAAATTTCCAAGCTCTGGAATCAATACTCCAATTGTTTTGGAATTCTTTGCTTCCTGTTTCATTTAATTCAACAATAGAAACTTCCAAATATGCTTGAGGTTGTTTTACATCATTAGCTTTGATGAATTGTTCAACCATTCTTTGTTGTTCTTCAGAACCACCCATTACAGTAATGGTACCTCTTTGTGTGAAATATGAAACAGATAAGTTTTGCATATCGAATGGTGAAGCTCCTGTGCCTGTTGCACCTGATGATACTGTACAAGCAACAGTTCCTTCGCCTAATTTAATATCATTATCACCGGTTGAAGCTGCTCCACCGGTAACAATGCCGGCTGCTCCACCAGAAGAAGTGCCCATTCCTGGTGTTGGAGCGATATCAAGCTCAGGTCCTTTTTTGCCATTAGCTCCAGAAACACCTCTAGAAGGGAATAAAGTGTTACAAATCATGTCTGCCATTTCAGCAGGTGTTGTATGATTTACTGCAAACGTTCTTGAAAGTGGTTCTCTATCTAATTGTGCAATAACTTTTTCAACGATTGCTGCATCAGATTTCATACCAAACACAATGATTTCATTGGTTGCAGAGTTTACTGTCGCAGCTTCTACACCAGAGATACCTGCACGTTTCATACCAAATACATTCTTATTCAAGAATTCTGCAATTTTTGCAGCACCTACATATCTAACAGGGAAAACCATCATTTCTTGTTTAGAAAATGATGCGTTATCAGGGCTTGATTTTGCTAAAATAATCAAAGTGTTATTTTGAGTGTAGTAGTTTAAGCCACCGATTTGTAAAACAAGGTTAAAGGCATCATTAATAGGCATATTTACTAAATCCAAAGTTACCTTACCTTTTACTGAATCGTGGAAAACTATATTCATACCAGCTTTATCAGCAAACATTCTCAAAACTTGTTTTACATCAGAATCTCTTAATGACAAAGTGATTTTATCATTTTTATTAGTAAGTCTTACGTCGCCGGATAAAGTCATATCAGAATATGGCTGAGCACTACAAGTTAACGGTGCAATACCAGAAGGTGCCATAAACGCTACCAATAAGGCAACTGACATTAATCTTTTTATATGATTATATTTCATCTTCTTTCCCCTCCGAATTTTTTGCTTAAGTTGGAAACATGGTTATAGTTTACAGAGCCTTCTGTTAATATCTGTCCAATACCAGCTTTATAAGTATTGTTACCCAATTTTACAGTAACACTATCCTGAGCTATATTAAGAACTTTGTAATTATTTACAACATCACCTTTTTTAACCAGATAGTCATTGCCTTCAATATTCAATATTGCAGAAGGGCTGTATTTGTCATACAAAATACCAGACACAACAGTATCCATAACCTTAGCTGCATCTGAATTTTCATTAACAAATTCCGGCGGTTCAAGTAAATCATATTTAGGAACATCGTTCACAATAGGCTTCTTTCCGCTAAAATCACGATATGGCAAGAATGGGTTAGCTTTAACCGTTCCTGCTGGAATCGAAATCATGTTCTTCTTTGTTGCTGTAACAGCTGCCGGAGCTGTTGCCATTGTTAATAAACCTTCTTCACTCAATTCAACGGCTTTATTGCTACTAAGAATGCAAGATATTGCAATAACCGGAATCGCAATCAGTGCAATTGCTGCCGGAATAAATAACTTAGGAGCAAACGTCATACCTTTGCCGCTAACTTTTGCGATTAGCTCGTCAGCTGTCAAAGTAAGAGCATCAGCAGGTTTTTCTTTTTTCTTCATATAATTGCGCATATTCATATACTTCTAACTACTAAATTGCTTCTCTCGTCAAACATCATACAATAAGTACTTTAGGATTGAAATCCTATGTTTATACTATTCTATTCAAGTTTATGCTCAAATTTGTATAAAGAACCCTATAACACAAACCTATATTAATAATATCATAATTTCACCAGATTGCAATCAGTCAAGTATTTGTTACATTTCTTAAGCTGGTGGGGGGAAGTGAATAGTGAGTAGTGAGGGGTGAATGGTTGTTATATTACTGCTCGGGCTTTTCGTCCTCGACATACTGAACAAATGCGTAAGCGTTGAAATCTAAGCAGCCTGCGATGATTTTAACAAATTGTTCATTATAAGGAACTAGTTTTACAAAATCAATGCTGTCAGAATCGTAGTCATCATTTGTTTCGCTTGCTCTAACTTTACCTTTAAAATACTGTGATTGGTAAAACATAAGAAAAATGTTATTTTCTTCATCTTTTTTAGCGATTATTTTGTAAAAGCCTTTTTCTAATGTTTGTCCGTCAATAACCAAATTAACAGGTATATTTAACAAAAGACCTTCTTCTGTCTTTTTTACAGGATCAAGACTTTTAATTTCACTATCAGGGTTCAAATCAGGATGTAAGCTAGTTCCACCGCCACCGATTTTCCTAATCAAACGTTTGCGCTGTCTGGCTTCTTTCTTCTTCTGATTTTTTTCTAGTGTATCAATTGCTTGTTCAAATTCTTTATTTGTAATTGATTTTTGTCCGTCCCAAGCTTTATCAAGTCCGGAAAAATCATCCCAATCTTCTGCACGGCAAATAGGAACAGCTCCCAATAAAAATATTAAAAGTATTATTAAAATTCTTCTCATATATTTATTATTTAACAAAAGAACTTAAAAAGTAAATATTTTGCTTAAAACTTTTACTTTTCAGTAATATCGTGTATAATAGGTATTAAAGATACAAAAGAAGAGAGTTTTGATGTTGGATACCAATGTAATAATTATCATTATTGCTTTTGTGGTTGCAATAGCAGCCATTTATATTTTGTATTCAATAATTCTTTTCCAAGGCGGAACCGGTAAAAAGGGTGATGAACTTCAACTATCGACTAAAAATATTTTGGAACAGGTGCAGGTTCTTTATGATAAGCAAGAATACACGCTAGTTCAGCTTTTGGCGACAAAATATTTGGATAGAGTTCCTGGACATGTTGATGTCCGTGTATATTTGGCAAAGGCTTATTTTGCAGATAGAAAATATAATCAAGCCATAAAACAATGTTCTATAATATTGAAGAAAAAGCCAAGCAGCATTGATACTAGAAGAGTTCTTGGTGACTGTTATATTAAAAAACAAGCTCCAATGAAAGCAATTAAAGAGTATGAATTCTTATTTGAGAAAAATAGAAGCGATAAAGAAATTGTTAGGACTCTTGCGGAATTATACAGAGAAACGGATCAAATATTTTCTTCAATTAATGCTTATGAAATTCTTTCTGATTTGTTAGACTTGGATGAAGATATTGCAGAAGTTCAATCTATATTAGCAGAATTGAATGAGGAAGCACACGATTATCCGGCTGCATTTGAAGCATACAAAAGAAGATTGGGGATTTATCCTACTGATATTGATACTAATAGAAAGTTAACGGAACTTTATATAAAAATCAAAAATTATCCAATTGCGATTGAAACTCTTTTGTATATGTTAACATTTGTCACTGATGCAAAAAATTTACTTTGGGTATATGAAACATTGGTTGCTTTGTATGTAGAAACAGAAGATTATGAGAAGGCTATTGAATATTCAGAAAAGCTTTTAGATGTTCAAGGTGCCGATAATTTTAAAATTCGTAATGATATTGCTAGCTATAATATCAAGCTTCAGCGTTATATGGAAGGTGTTTCTATATTGGAAGATTTGGCAATGATGTCACAAAATGGTTTTGATGTAACATTGGAACTTGCAGATGCCTATATTCAACAAAAAGAGTATCAAAAAGCTTTAGATAAGTATAAATTATTGATGGATAAAGCAACTCCTAGGGAAGCAAAAACGCTAAACTTATTATTCTGTGAGCTATATATTAAATGGGCTGTTGATTTGGCAGAACAGAAAAAATATGACGAATCATTTGAGTACTTAAAAGAAGCGGCTCAATATAATACTCTTAATCCGGAAATTTATTATTATGTTGCAAAAAATCATTATCAGTTGAGAAATTATACATCTTGTATAGAATCTATAAATAAAGCTCTAGAATATGATAAGCGCGGAGATGAAAAAACAAAATATCTCTTGTTATTGTCTGATGCGCATCACCAGTTGGGAAATTTCTTTGAAGAAAAGAAATCTTTAACTGATTTATTGAAAGTAGATGAAAAAAATGCAGAAGGTCTATATCGTGTAGGCTTGATGTATGCAGCTCAACACGATATTAAAAATGCGGAAGAGTCATTTAAAAAGGCCCTTGTAAATAAGCCTGATTTGATTCAGGCTAAATACAATTTGGCACTTTTGTATGAGAATAATAATAGAGATAAAGCCAAGGAACTTTATATTGAAATCCTTGAACAAGACCCTTCTTATGAAGAGGCAAAAAATGCCCTTGCCGACCTGTCTACTTCTGAATATTATTAAATATCTTCCGGTAGATAAATAACTGTGTCGCTTAAATAGTTTCGAGTGTCTTCGGCAGAGGAAAATCTTGGTACAATTGTCTGGTAATCACGTACCACAGATAAAATATCATCAACTGACATTTTGATAATTCTTCTTCCGCCATTTTCTGATTCGATAATTCTTGCCATTTTTACCTCTCTTGCTACAAGCAACCAGATACCGTTCCGTTGAGGTTGTATTTTATCCTTGCTCCTTGTGTGCTACGCACGTAGGAAAGTTACGAGATTGTTTCTTTTTACTCTTTGTTCCTTGTGTGAGGTGCTACGCACGTAGAAAAGTTACGAGATTGTTTTTTCACTCTTTATTTCTTGTTGGAGGTGCTACGCACATAGAAAAGTTCGGAGTTTATCTCTCCCCACCCCTCGCCCCTTGTGGGAGAGGGTAGAATTTCAAGTTGAGCTGTGCGAAACTTAGAAATTCGGGTGAGGGGGAATTTAGTATTCTTTTTGCTTGTAACAATATTAACGGCAAAAATTTATAAAACTTTAGGAATATCAAGTGTTTGCGTTAGGAAACACTTCTCCGCTTTGAATATAGATTTCAAATTCTTCTTGAATATTGACACTAGCTGCAGTAATAACATATTCGTCAAAATGGTATTTTTTAAACTTTTGTGCAGGTTTTCCTAATTTATATTCTGCCTCGTACTTTGTCCATTCATTGTAAAATTCTTCCAACGTATTACATTTAAACCCCATTCTTTTTGAAATTTCACCAAAATCACGAAGCTTAATTTTTTCTATATCAATACCGCAGTCATAATTAGAAAATGAAAGAGCGATGAAATCGTTACTGTGGCTTATGCTGAAAAACTTTTTACGGCTTTTCAAGAAAGGTTTTTTGCCATTGAATACGATTTCTCTATCGTCAATCCCGTAAAAATCTCTTAGTATTCTGTCTACCATTAAATATGAAAAACAATGCTCGTTCCATTTTTTAGGATTACTAATTTCTTTCTTCTGGAATTGTTTTAATAAATCCAAGTGTACATTGTCTGCGTCAACGATTTTTATTACAAATATGTCCATGGAATTTATTATATTATAAAAAGTTTATTGGTGCATTATATGCACCAATAAACTTTAAAACCACAAAGGACGGCTCAACGAGCCGCCCTTTGTTATAAATATCTTCTGCTATCAGAAAACTACTTAGAAGAACCAGCCTTCTCAATAATTTCTTTTTCAATGTTAGCAGGAACTTGGTCATAGTTGTGGAATTCCATAGAGAATGTACCACGACCTTGAGTGTTAGATCTCAAGTCTGTTGCGTAACCGAACATGTTAGCCAATGGAACTAATGCTCTAACGATTACGTTACCAGTGTTTCCTAGAGGTTCTTGACCTTCAACACGACCACGTCTTCTTGAAATATCACCAATGATTGTACCAGTGAATTCATCAGGAATTTCGATTTCAACCTTCATCATAGGTTCAAGGATGCAAGGTTGTGCTTTTCTACAACCATCTTTGATAGCCATAGAACCAGCAATCTTGAATGCCATTTCAGAAGAGTCGACTTCGTGGTAAGAACCATCATAAAGTTCAACCTTAACGTCAATCATAGGGTATCCAGCTAAGATGCCGCCTTCAAGAGCTTCTTCCATACCTTTTCTTGCAGGTTCGATGTATTCTCTAGGAATAGCACCACCAACGATTTTGTTTTCAAATACAAATCCTGCATTTTCTTC
>CABQIM010000029.1 GCA_902464375.1 uncultured bacterium
AACTATACTATGAAACCTTTTTGCGGAAACGGATGCAACAATCCGGCTCCGCATTCTTATTTTGATAAAACTCAAAGTGTTTCATTCTGTGGGGTTACTGAAAAATTATCTAATAGATTTGCTAAAACACAAAAAGAAATAATCGACGAATTTGTAAAAGATCCTGCTTCAAACTGGGTTGCCGGCAATTTACCAAAAGGTTGGCTTGAAAAAATTTCATATCTTCCAAAAGAGAAGCAAAAAGATGTTCAACAAAAAGTTTTTATGTTGTTTAGAGCAGCCATTAAACATTTAAAACCTTATTGCGCAACAAAAGGAAGCCCGGAATTTAACCAGCACAAAGCTGAGTTAGAAAACAAACGTATAAAAGAAGCTTCTCTCTTTTTAACAAAAGGTCTAAGAAAATTTGGAATACTTCCGGAAACAAATTCGGTAAACTTCAAAAGACTTAAAGTTAGCGGCAGTTATACACAGCGGGGCTATCTTTTAAGAGAAAAAGGCAAAAATCCGACTCTAGATAAATTATTTATCAAGAAGTTTAATAACAAACACAAGCTAAATGGACTAGATGCAGACTACAACGGACCATTTTCGGAGATTGCTCATGGATTATTTCTAAACAAAGAAATTAAAAGCCGATTTATGTGCGATTTTTATTGGGGCGATATGAAAGCCGGCTACCTGGCAGCTGAATATCAAACTTTACCTAAGAAAACCAGTCCAATTATCAATTTTAAAAATACTTATAAATCAATCAAAGAATTTCTTAACGAATTATATGACACAACGAATATTAAATCGAATGAACTGTTGCGATATGGTATAAAAGCCGGAGAAATGACTGAAGCAGGTTTTAAGCCAGACACAAAAAAAAATATAATTATCGGATTTCTTCAAGCAATACTTGCAAAACATGGTTTATATCACAATGATTTACACAACCTGAACGCAATTATCGGCTCAAACAAGAATCATAAACCGCTTGTAAAACTCGTTGATATCGGTGGACTTTGCCAAAGTTCTAAATAACTTTCGTATACAGCTGTGAAAGGATAAACTCCGTAACTTTCTTTTCCAAATTGCAATTGAAATGTCCATTAACCTCTTTTATGAAATAACATGGACTTGTTACGTTTATTTCGATAATTTTTTCATCAATCACATCCAAACCAACTAACGGCAAACCCAATTTAGTTAACTCTTTAGCAACTGGTTTAAATTTTTCTTTTTCTGTTGGAGTTAATATCGCTTTTATAATATTATTGTCACAGTGCTCACAGAATTTAAAATCATCATTTGATGGAAGTTTTTGAACACATACATCCAAAACTTCTTCGCCCAAAAACATTACTCGTTTATCACCAAATTTAGCTTTTGGAATATATTTTTGAACCATAACCTGCTGTGTTTGGTTTTTCGTCATTGTATTTATAATTACCGCAGTATTTTTATCCCCCTTTTTCAACGTCATAACACCTGCGCCAAAGCAAGCATTTAAGGGTTTCAAAACAATTTCTTCATTTTGGTTCAAAAATTCAAGGATGTCTGCCTTTGATGAAGTAACGATATTTTCAGGCATTAAATCCAAAAATTTACAAGCATGCATTTTTTCATTGAAGTTTCTAATTGCGCTTGGATCATTTAAAATAAGTGTTTTATTTCTATCAACAAAATCAAATATGTAAGTAGCATTGATATAATCCAAATCAACCGGCGGATCAGGTCTAAACATTACAAGTATGAAATCATTAATCCTTCTTTGTTGCTCAGACTTGTCATAAAAAATATTACCATCTTTTACATAGCTTTCATAACAGTGAGCATACGGAATCCCTTTTTTCAAACACAGTTTGTCAATAGTTGTAATATAAACTTTTTTATTTTCTTGCAATAATTCACGAATAATCCAAAAATTAGTAACAAGGTTATTAAATTCAAAATATTTTAGTTCTAATCTATCAATAATAAACAGTATATCCATATTTACCCACTTTCTATTGTTAGATTACTACTTAAAGGAAATTGTTCAATAAACACAAAGATAATTCGTTGTAACAATTCTTAATAAAATAGTGTAAAAAAAGCAAAAAAATTTTTCTTTAAGTGTTAATATATATACAAACAAAGTGTGTAAAATTTTAAGAAAGGTAGAATTATGTCAGTAGACGCAATTAATGGAGCAAATGCTCAACAACAACCTCAAAAACACAGTGCATTACCTGGTGCAATTACAAGCGGTATAGGTCTTGGTGTAGTAGGTGCTGGTGCTGGTTACTTTTTAGGTGGCAAAAGACCAACTTTAGAACAAGTATTTGAACAAACACCTGATACTTTCACTAAAAAAGAAGTTACAGAAAAAGATGCAGAAGCTGCTAAAAAATTACAAGATGCAGTGCATGAAGTAGATACATCTACTAAAGCAGAACGAAAAGCTAGCCTAGATGCAAGCAAAAAAATTGCAGATGAAGTTAACAAACAAACTGTTGACAAACAAGTAGAAAAACAGACTGCAATTGATAATGCAAGAAAAGCATTAGAAGAAAAAGAAGTTGAAATTGATGGCAATAAATTTAAACAAGCAGAAGTAAAACAAGAATTATTAGAGGCTAGAAAGGCTGTCAACTCTGCAAAAACTGATGAAGAAAAAAAAGCAGCTAAAGATTTGTTAGAAGAAGCTGAAAAGAAAGTACAAGCTTTCAAAGAAGGCACAAAAGACGAACGCAAAGCATTCGCAGAAGCTAAAAAAGATTTAGCAACTGCTAAAAGAACAAAATTTGATAATGCAGCTAAAGTAGCAGATTCTGCAGAAAAGAAACTTGTTGATGCTGCAGAAGATGCTAGTAAAAAATTAACAGAAGCTGTTAACAACAAAAGAACAGAACTTTTAGCTAAAGACGAAATCAAACAAGCTTTCGAAAAAATCAAAGATGCTTTACCAAAAGAAGGAAAAGGCAAAATGGCAATGATTGCAGGTGGTATTGCAGCTGCAGTTGGTTTAATCGGCGGTTATTTGATGAACAGCGGACACAGCGACAAAGCATAATTTTACACTATGATATAAACAAAAAATCGACTGCCATAAGACAGTCGATTTTTTTATGTATGTATTTTATTACCCATTAACCTTGTTCGGATCGAGAATTACACAATTTGAATTATTTATTTGCATTAACTGCATAAATCTTTGTAAATCAGCTTGGATTTCTGGGAATGTATTGTAATGCATTGGAATAACCGTTTGCGCACCAATCCAATCAGCTGCTACAGCTGCATGCTCAACATCCATTGTGTAATTTCCACCAACAGGCAATAATGCAATGTTTGGTCTATATAGCTCTTTCAATGTTTTCATCTCGCTTGTTAAACAAGTGTCACCGGCATGATAAATTTTTACACCTTCAATATCAAAAATTATACCGGCAGCCTCTCCAGCGTATCTGCCATCAGGCAAAGAACTCGAATGAAAAGCCGGAACAAAAACAACTCTACCCCAATCATAATTAATCCAACCGCCAAATCCAACTGAACGAACCTTACAACCCTGCTCCTTCAAATAATTTGCCAGTTCAAATGCTGCAGTAATTGTAGCATCTTTCTCCTTTGCAATTTCAATTGCCTCTCCCAAGTGATCTCCATGTGCATGTGTTACAAAAATATCTGTAATATTTCTTTCATGCCAATTATAATTTGGGTTTATACTAACATATGGGTCAACCAAAATTGAACGCTCCTTCAGTGCGAATTCAAATGCACTGTGTCCGATATACTTCAAATCCATAAGTTTTTCTCCTAAAATTAAATATTTACTATAACATAATTTATTATACAATATAAATATGAATTATGAAAACTACATGAAAAAATGCATAGCACTAGCTAAAAACGGAGAAGGTTTAACTTCCCCAAACCCTCTTGTTGGATGTATTGTACTCGATAAAAACAATAATGAAATATCAACCGGTTACCATCACAAATATGGAGAAAACCACGCAGAACGCGATGCTCTTTTAAAATTGCACAACGGAGAAGAAAAAGATGGCACCTTAGTTGTTAATCTTGAGCCATGTTCACATTATGGAAAAACTCCACCATGTGCTGATTTGATTATCGAAAGAGGCTTGAAAAAAGTTATAATTGGAATGCAAGATGTTAACCCCATAGTTGCCGGCAATGGAATTAGAAAACTTCAAAAAGCAGGAATAGAAGTCATATCCGGAGTTTTAGAAAACGAATGCAAAGCCTTAAATGAGATTTTTATAAAAAATATGACTCTCAACAAAACTTTTATTGCTATTAAAACAGCAACAACACTCGACGGTAAAACTGCAACCCAAAGTGGTTCATCCAAATGGATAACTTCAAAATTAGCAAGAGAAGAAGTAAAAAAAATAAGAAACCGCTATGATGCAATAATGACATCATCAACAACAATTCTTGCAGACAACCCAACTATGCTTCACAGAAAAAAAATAATTCTTGACAGAACCTTAAAAACTAATCTTGAAGCTCCAATCTATAAAGATGGTGAAATTTATCTTTTCAATGAAACACTTGACATGTTTGAAGGAGGAGTAAATTTCATAAAAACTCCGGTAAAAGAAGATAAATTGGATTTAGAATTTGTTTTTGAAAAAGCTTATGAACTGGGGATAAAAAGTATTTTAATTGAAAGTGGCGGGCATTTAGCCGGTTCATCCTTAAAATATGCCGATAAAATATATCATTTTATTGCACCAAAAATCACTGGTGACAATGCTTCACTCTCTTGTTTTACTTTTCAAAAAATAGATAACATTAATAAAAGTTTGAATTTTAAAATTAGCGATATACAACAATTTGAGCCGGATATTTTACTAACTTACTACCCTATTCAATGACTTTTCCATCAAAAAGTTCCATAACCATATTAACATTATCTGAATGCAATGAGGCTTCTATCTTTGACGCTGAATCTATTTTCACTGGCTTTGCAACTTCTTTACGAAGCTCTTCAACCTCCTCTGATCCAATTTCAGAAGTTTTTTCAACAGGCTTCATAACCGGAGAAGGATTTAATTGTGGTTTGGGCTGAGATTGCCTGGCCGGCTGTGCAGAAATTGCACTAGGCTTCACTTGTGTATCATCCGGATGAGGAAGACGAACAACCACATTTGAATTTGATTGTCCAAACAAACTATCCAATGCTTCAATAATTGCTTGTTTTTTGCTCCCACTTTGAACTTGATTTAAGAAAATTTCATTTTTCATTGATAAAACAGTTTCGCCTGGTTCTATTTTTATTGGATTTGCCCACTGTTTCAAAAGCGCTCTTGTTGGCGGACTTTGAATTAAAGTCAACAATTGTCCCCACAAAACAGAAATATCACCACTATCAAGCGGTTTTGATTTTGGCATTGGAGAAAAGTCTTCACTTGTATTCTGTGGTTGAGGAGCAGCTTGAACATTTTGCTCTGTCGTTTTTGAAATGTGAGTTGGAGCCTGTGAAACAGGTTTAGTCGCTGTCGGTTGTGCTTTTTCTACCTCTTTTTGCATCGCGATATCAGGTTTTGCGTGTCCGATTTCAGGTTTCATAACCGGTGACGGTGCAGTTTTATAAGTTGCAACTTTCACAGGTTGAACAGCACCACCTTCTAATCTTGCAATTCTGTTTTGCAACTCTACAAGTGAGGTATTTTCTGTTAAATTCGCTAAATCAATAATAGCAACTTCAAGCCACAAACGAGGATTATTCGTAAGTTTTACCTCTTTTATGTATTCTGCACACTTGTCTATCAAAAATACAATTTGATGAGTTTCCAAATTTTCTGTCTGAGCAGTCAATGCTTTAACCTGAGCGTCGTTCGCTTGTGTAAGTTCAAAAGCAATTTCTTTACGACAATTTTTGATAATTAAAAGATTTTTCAAATAGTCCATTAAGTTTGTCAAAATCTGAACTGGCTCATTTCCTGAGTTGTAAATCTTTTCCAAGTCTTCAATTGCACCTTGCGGGTTTGAATTAACAATTTTATCAGCAAGAGAATTAAGTGTGTCAAAAGACAAACGCCCCAAAAGATTATTGATATCATCTGTTGAAATAGCTTCTTCACCATCAAGTACACTCAACTGATCTAAAAGAGCGATACTGTCACGCATTCCACCAGCAGAATTTTTAGCAATCGTGAATAGTGCATCATCTGTTATATTAATTTTTTCATTATCAGCGATATAACGAAGATGTTTCACAATATCGTCAGTTGTAATTCGTTTAAAATCAAACCTTTGGCAACGACTTTTGATGGTATCCAAAACCTTATGAACTTCTGTTGTTGCAAGAATAAATATAACATTTTTTGGTGGCTCTTCAAGAGTTTTTAATAACGCATTAAAAGCAGTAGTTGATAGCATGTGAACTTCGTCTATGATATAGATTTTGTATCTACTGTTCACAGGAGCATACATTACCTTTTCTAAAATATTTTGTGCATCTTCAACTTTTCTGTTACTTGCAGCATCAATTTCAATTACGTCCATCGGAGTGGAATTTGTAATATCAATACAGTTTTCGCAAACTCCACACGGATTTATCGTTGGACCTTCTTTACAGTTCAAAGATTTTGCAAAAATACGAGCAGTTGATGTTTTCCCCGTTCCACGAGGACCTGTAAAAAGATACGCATGCGAGATTTTATCAAGCTCTATCGCATTTCTTAAAGCTTTTTTTATATGTTCTTGTCCGACAACTTCTTCAAGTTTTTGCGGACGATATTTCCTGTACAAAGGTATATATTTTTCGTTCATGGTAATATGATAACATAATTATGAGAATTATGGGGAAAATATGAACATTATTAAGCCGGCATTATTGAAAAAAGGGGATACAATCGGAATTTTGGCTCCATCAGGTGCGATGGGTGAAGATGATACAAATCTTAAACGAGGGATAAAATTCTTTGAGGACAGAGGTTTTAGGGTAAAACTTGCAAAAAACATTTATTCTCAAAATCGCTATCTTGCAGGTTCTGATGAAGAACGACTTGAAGCTTTGCACAATATGTTTTTAGACCAATCCATAAATGCGATAATTGCCCTCAGGGGCGGTTATGGCGCTATCCGCCTGATTAACAAAATTGATTATAACATAATTAGAGAAAATCCAAAGATTTTTTGCGGATATTCAGATATTACGGCATTAAATGCAATGTTTTTGAAACGTGCCGGTTTATCAACTTTTTCAGGTCCTATGATTTTGAGCGATTTTGGTCAAGAAACTCTTTGTGATTATACAATAGATAAATTCTTTCAAACTGTTCAGCAAGGGAAATTTGATTATGAAGGCCGTTTTTGGGGCGGCAATCTTGCAACTCTTGTTTCACTCTGTGGACAGGACTTTATTCCTGATTTTAAATTTACTTTGTTTTTAGAAGATTTAAACGAGCCGCCATACAAAATCGATAAAATGGTAACACAATTATTCAATATTGAAAAATTACGTAAAAATGTGGAAGCTGTTGCAATTGGAGATTTTTTAGATATTGAAGAAGATATAAATTACATTTTTGAAGAACTAAAAGTTCCACTCATCAAAAACTTTCCTGCTTCGCATTCCCCCCAAAAAGCTACAATTCCGATTGGATAAATTTACTAGTCCTGCACGGACAGCGTAAAATTTTTGTATAAAACATATAAATTAAGAAATAATTAATTTTATATTAAGCAACTACTCCCATAATTTTTTTTATTATAAAATGTAGTTACTGTATTAGATAATATAAGGATAAAAGATATGTGGGATTATTCAGATAAAGTTATAGATCATTACAGAAACCCGAGAAATGTCGGAAAAATTGATAATGCAGATGCTATTGGCGAAGCCGGTTCACTTGCTTGTGGCGATTCTTTAAAAATTTATTTAAAAATTAAAGACAATATCGTAACAGATGCTAAGTTTCAAACATTCGGTTGTGGTTCAGCAGTTGCAAGTTCAAGTATTTTAACCGAAATGATTATCGGAAAAACTGTTGATGAAGTTAAGAAAATCACCAATAAAGATATTGCAGACCAATTAGGCGGACTTCCACCTGAAAAAATGCACTGCTCTGTTATGGGTTATGAAGCATTAGAAGACGCGCTTAAAAACTGGGGCGATTACACTGATTTAGACGATTTGAGAAACGAAGAAAACAAACCTAAAACTTCTGAAAAAATTGTTTGTACATGTTTTGGCGTAACAGAAAATGTTATTTGGGATGCAATCAAAATCAATGGCTTAAAAACTGTTGAAGAAATCACAAATTATACTAAAGCCGGTGGAGCTTGCGGAAAATGTAAAGCAGCAATTCAAGATATAATTGACACTTATTACAAAAAAGAAGAAAAGGAAGAAACAAGTTCACTTACACCTGCTCAAAAAATTCTAAAAATCAACAATATTATTGAAAACCAGATTTCACCTGAATTGAGAAAAGATGGCGGGGATATCACTTTGGTTGACATTCAAGATAACAAAGTTTTGGTAAAACTTCGTGGAAAATGTTCTGGTTGTAAAAATTCACACTTAACACTTAAAGCGTTTGTTGAAAGTACTTTAAGAGATACTGTTGATAAGAATATTGAAGTTGTAGAGGTATAAAAATGAGTTTAATATATTTAGATAATAACGCAACCACAAAGGTTGACCCACAGGTATTGGAAGCAATGCTACCATATTTTAAAGAAGAATACGCAAACCCATCAAGCGTTTATGAATTTGCAAAACGGTCTAACCATGCAGTTAGAGAGGCTAGAGGCGTAATCAAAGATTTTTATAACGCTAGAGATGAAAAAGAAATTATTTTCACATCTTGCGGTTCTGAAAGTGCAAACACGGCAATTCGTGGCGTTTTAAATATGAATAAAAATAAACGTCATATCATTACAACAAAAGTTGAACACCCTTGCGTGTTGAACCTTTATAGAGCATTAGAAAAAGAAGGTTACAGAGTTGATTATATTGGCGTAAATTCTAATGGAGAGCTTGATTTAGAACAATTAAAAGAAGCTATTGATGAAGATACTGCTCTTGTGTCTGTAATGTATGCTAATAATGAAACCGGTGTTGTTTTCCCAATCAAAAAGATTTCCGAAATTATTAAATCAAAAAATCCTGAAACCAAATTCTATGTTGATGCCGTTCAGGTTACAGGGAAACTAGCTATTGATGTTCAAGATTTGGGCGTTGATTTAATGGGAATTTCGGGACACAAATTCCACGCACCAAAGGGAATTGGCGCATTATATGTTAATTCAAAAACTTTAATTACACCATTGATAATTGGTGGTCACCAAGAACGTGGAAAACGTGCCGGAACAGAAAATGTTCCATATATTGTAGGAATGGCAAAGGCGGCAGAACTTGCTATGGATAGTCTGAGATATGAAACTACCGAAATAAAAAGACTTCGTGACAAATTGGAACAAAATATTGTTAAAAACGTATTCAATGCAAGATTGAATGCAGGAATTATCAACAGAGTTCCAAACACTACAAATATTGGCTTTGAATACATTGAGGGCGAATTAATCCTTCTTCACTTAAGTGATTTAGGTATTTGCGCAAGCTCAGGTAGTGCCTGCACATCTGGTTCACTAGAACCATCTCATGTATTGAGAGCGATGAATGTTCCATTTACCGCTGTTCACGGCAGTATCAGATTTTCTTTAAGCAGATTTACTACAGAAAAAGAAATTGATTATGTATGCGAAAAAATGCCTGAAATAATCGAAAAATTAGTAAGAATTTCTCCATTCCAAGACGAATTAGAAGCTTTGAGAAAATTGAAACAGTAAAAGTTGGGCAATAGGGCGTTAAAACGATAAGATTTTACAGTTATTCTGAGCAAAGCGTTTTATCAACCCTGCGATGTTTCGGCTTCGCCTCAACATGACCCGATAGAAAAACTTATTAAGATAAAAGCATTGGTAAGATGTAATATCCCACCAATGCTTTTAATTAAGTAGGTTGGGCTTGCTAACTCAACAACAAAACTAGCAATTACCCCTTACGGAATAGCACCACTTATCTCTACTAAGGAATGAGTATAATAGAATGAGATTTATACTCCCAAAGTCCTACGATTTTTTAGCTATTTATCAGTATTTTTAAATTCTTTTTCTGTGTAATAGTTTTTTATATCATTCACGCTTATCCTATCGGTAAGGAGTGATTATGAAAAAATTTATCGTTATTTTAGGTTTATTAATATCTATTACACCGTGCTATTCCGCAAGCCAATACTCATCTATTCTTGATAATATTGAGAAATCCTTGTATGGTTTTACGTACACAACATCTGACGATATGACAAGGCTTTCAAGAATTGAAGAAAGTGTTTATGGTCAAACCAAAACGAATAAATCTGTTGCAGATAGAGTAAATGGTCTAAAAAAAGATATGTCCGCCGACTTGATCGGACATGAAATAACCCCCAAAGAAGATACCTTTATGGAAGAGCAAGACTCATTCAAAGAAGAAAGACTTGCGCAAAACAATATACCTCCGGCAGGCGCAAACGTAGATTATCCATCTATAAACGAACTTGAGAAACAAATATTTAACCAGGAATTCAAAACAAAAGATTTAAACTCTCGACTTGCTAGTCTTGAGCAAAAATCCCTTGGCAAAACTTATGACAATGATCCGTTTTCTGCAAGAGTTGAAAGACTACAGGCAAAAATCAAACCAAAATCATTCATGAATAACAGCATCGCTCAATCTTCAAACGGTTTTTATGATGAAGATGTTGTTCAACTAGATAAAAATTATAAACTCGACGAATACCAACCACCTGAGTTTGATTACGATACATACAATGCGAAAAATGCAAAACCTACAAACCTTGCAAACGTTGAAAAATCACTATTCAAACGCACTTTTGCAAACGAAACAATGGACAACAGATTATCAAGACTTGAATCAACAATGTTTGGAACCACTTTTGCAACAGACACGCAAGAGGACAGATTAAGACGAATATCGAGTGCATACAAAGCAACCAAAAGTGCAGGCAAATACGATTCAAACAAATTTTCACAAAACATGGCAACAGCTATGCAGATTGGAACATTACTGTTAATGATTTTAGCTTGCGTGCTATAAAAAGTCATCCATAAGTAGTTACTTCTATCACTACTAAACGAGTATATACTTACTAACTATTTTAACAAATTTTTCAAGTTTTTAATTCCTTGAACAGCATTTTTCATCTCTTGATTAGCTTCTTGGGCTTGAGTTTTCTGTTCAGCCATGTGTTGATTAAAAGCATCTTTCTTCTCTTGCACTGCATCTTTCACCGCCTGTTTGGTCTCTTTTACTTGCTCTTTCATTGTTGTTTTTTTGATTGCGGACATGTCACAAGTAGAAAGCCATTTAAAAGACTTCACAGAACTTCTGCTTTCAACTCCGCCATTAAATACAACCTTGAAATCCTTATAATTTTTATTCCCGTTAGACAAAGCCGGAATTGAGGCTGTATTTTCACCTTTTGGATTTGTTGTAAGTGCATTTATAATGTTACCAGTCGCAGTCCCAAATTTAGGGATATATGAAGTCAATTTAGACACTGACAAATCACCTAATGGTCCAAGAACAGCCACAACCTCTGCCGATAATCTACCTAAAATAACAACATTTGCAGTTGCATTTAGCAAGTTGTAACGTCCTTTTACATAATAAGACATCGAAGGACCTGATGTTTTGACAGGATTTAATTGCGCCCAGCCGTTATTAAATCTCATATTACCCGAAATCGTTCTAAATTGCGCTGTATTCTTTATAGTCGGCAATGATTTTACGGAATTTACAACAGCTTTAACTATACTGTTTTGCTGTAAATTTTGAGCGAACAAAAAGTTTTCAAAACGTCCGATATTGCCAAATGAACCATCTGAAATATCAAATGAAGCCTTACCTTTTAAATTTTTCATCATTGCAGTTTGTGTTGCCCCATGTAAAGTCACATTTGCATTAAAATTCAATTTACCTGACAGAGCATTTTTCAGCCCAGCTGAGCCAGCAATAGCCTTTTCTGCATCCATACCAACACCTTTAAATGCTACCCCAATATGACCATTTGAAATATTATAAGAAATATTTCCATTTATCTTTCCGTCAAACGCTTCCCCTGAAAGGTTTTTCAAATAAAATACATTGTTTGTCAAATTAAAATCTGAGGCAAGATTTTCTGCAACAATACCACCTGTCACAAACTTTTTAAGAGTTCCATTTCCTTTTACAATTGGTCCATTCAAACTAACTTGCATATCTGTCATTGTTAATGGGACTTCCGGAATTTTAACTGAAGGGATTGAAACGGAACCTTTCAAAATCGGATTTGCAGCGACTCCTGATACATCAATATTCCCGCCTGCAACGACTTTGGACTTACCAAATCCAGGAATTATAAATGCAATATTACTTGGAGTTGTGACATTTAGGTTAAGTTTTTGAGATTTGGTTAAATCATTTACGCTGCCTTTTAAAGTTGTAATGTTCGCGCCGTTGGCATAAATTCCAGTATCAGAGAATTTCAGACTATCACCATTGATTTTTACATTTCCTTTAATGGCTGTTGTTTTACCTCGCAATTGATCAACTGACACAACAGAAACATAATTGGTCGGATTCGCTGTCAAATTGAATGCGACATCTTGAGTTTTGTCATTTCCAACAACATTAACTGATAGTGGCAATTTACCTTTTGCACTTACCATAGAGCGCATATCCGTAGGAATCATTGAACGAATATCTGATGCAAGCAGGTTGCCTTTTGCATTGATATTGAATTTAAGGTTCTTAGTTGTATAATCAGCAACCTTGCCAGTAATATCAATTCTAGAATTGTCCAGCAAGATATAAGCATTATTTATATTTATATCTTTTTCACCAAAAGTAATTTTGGCAGTAGGTGCAGAAATAACAGCCATTGGATTAATAACTTTGGCACTAGAAACACTGATTAATCCGTTAGTTTTTTTGCCATCGGTAGTCAAATCAATATTAGTATTAACTACTTTTACAGTAGTATTTGATGGAATATTTTTCAAATTAACATTATCTATACTCAAATGAACTTTAGGAACGATCTTATCAAGCCTTCCTTTAATAGAAGTGGACATTGACAAAGTTCCGCTATTAATTTTATTTTCTTTTAACAACGCCATCTGCCCGACTGCAAGCAATAATCCTTTCAATTGTAATTTGTCAGCTATAATTAACAAATCTGCTGTGGCGTCTTGCTTAATTGAACCGGATATTTTAAGAGGCTGACCTAAAATAGACAAACCTGCTTTTTTAATATTTACCACATTATTTGCGAAATCTATATCCGCACTTATATTGTTAACTACAACATTATAAAGTTTGTAAGCAATTGATGCTGACGGTATTTTTAAATATCCAGAAGATTCAATATTTTTCAAATTAGACTTGATAGTAAAATCAGCATCAAGCCCTCCTGTTGCAGTTAGAGTATCAAAATCATTATAATCAAAAGATTTGGCAACACTATCTAATAAGTCAAATATACTTTGGAATTTAGCATTCGATTTGCAATTCAAATCTATTTTAGGGTGTTTTCCTGTTTTAATAACCCCAATTAATTCTGTCAATTCATTTTCAGCCGTATACAATTTTGTATACAAGTTTATACCATTGCCCTTTAGTTTTATATCAGCAGAACTTGCAGGCAAAATTTTTCCATCTACTACAACGCTTAAATTTGACACATCAATATAGCCAGTCATATCAATATCATCAAGTGTTCCAGATGTTTTCACATCAGCTTTCACATCAGCTGTTAATCGATTTTTGTAAATAGCTTTAAATATATCAATTAAATTAATATTAAAATCTTGAGGATTTTTTTTCTCTTCCTCATTTGAGGCAAACACTATATCATTCAAATCCAGTTGAGGCATAATTTTATTTAATAATTTTATATCATAATTAAATTGAACTTTATCTTGCATCATCGCTTTACCGTTCACTGCAATTTTAATTTTCTTATCTAGAATAAAATCACTGACAGAAACATTATCCCCGAATATTGAATAAGTTTTGTCAGTCGGCATATCAATAAAAGCGACATTATAGTTATTTAGAATAATATTTGGCAAATGATTAGACAATTTGAACCCTAATGGCAAACCTGCTGGTGTAGTTGATAGTTCTTCATTTTTTTGATTCTCTTGAGGGATGTAATCTTCTAGCAAAAATCTACCATCTTTTTTAACTTTCAAATTGATATTAAGATTATCTGCACCAACCATATCAATTTCAACTCGTTTTGCAATCAATGGAATCAATGACATTTTTGCTTGCACGTTATCAACTGTCACAAACTTTTCACCAGTTGGAAGAGCTACTTCTGCATGTCCAACTTCTGCACCAACTGTTAATTTTGGAGTTGTTAAAACCTTCATATTTTCCAGTTTCAACTTAAACCCGCATGACTTTTCAACAAGAGCAGAAATCTCGTCATTATATGAATTTATAACTCCTGTTAAGAAAAACGGAACTATTAAAAACAATACATAAACAGCAATTATAAAAGATACTACAGTAATACCTATATATTTCCAAAATTTTCTCATAATCATATCCCTCTTTGGTTACAATTCTAACATAATTAAAGATATTACAAAACTTTTTAACAAATTTTATACTTATTTCTTTTTGCGTTCAGGATAGCAATTCCACTTAATCGCTTCATTTTTCCGAAACCAAGTAAGCTGACGTTTTGCATAATTTCTTGTATTTTGTTTTAATTTATCTTTTGCTTCTTCCAAAGACAATTCCCCATCAAGATAAGAGATAATTTCTCTATATCCGATTGTATCAGTTATATTAGGAATTCGTCCATGCTTTGCTAACAAACGTTTTGTTTCCTCTACAAGTCCTTGTTCGACCATTATATCAACACGTTTATTAATCCTTTCATACAGTTCTTCTCTTGGGAAATTGAGTCCTATCCACTCAACATCAAACTCGCTATTTTTTGTTCCTCGAGCGAGATGAAGAGGTTTACCAGTGAGTTTAACGACCTCAATATATCTAATAAGCTTTTTCTTGTCATTTCGTTCAACCAAATTTGCGGCTTTTTCATCCAACTTCATTAGTATATCAAGAAGGTCATCGCAATCCATTGCAGAAAGCTTTTCCCTTAGCTCATAATCTGGGCGAATATCTGGTAAAGCATAATTTTCTAACAACACTCTGAAATATAATCCTGTTCCACCTGTAACAATTGGAGTTTTCCCTTTAGCTAGAATATTTTCAATACAAACTTTTGCATTTTGAACATACAAACCAGCCGAATAATTGTATTCTGGGTCAACAATATCAATCATATAGTGTGGAATACCCTGCATCTCCTCAACGGTTGGTTTAGCGGTTCCAATATCCATTCCCTTATACACAAGTCTGGAATCCGCCGAAACAACTACACCGTCAATATTTTTTGCAAGCTCAACGGCATAAGCACTTTTTCCGCTTGCAGTTGCACCAACTATTGCAATAACTTTATTCATCTGCAACCACATATTTTCTGTCGAAATATAGGAAAATCAACACTACAAAATACACAGAAAAATAGAACAAAACAATACTCATTATAATATAAGCAATAGGATTTATTACCGCAAATGTATTAATAAACAATAGCGCAAAGCCTATAAGCCACAATGTTATAAATAATCTTACCGTTGTAAAGAAATCTTTAAACAATTTCACAAGCGAACGCCACAATGCAAGCAATGGATTAGGCGTACAACATACAATTTCCGGAATCCATAACATCAAAAGATACATTATAACAGACGTAACAGACATAAATAGTAAACTCCATTTACCAAAAAATATAATCTGTTCAATAGACAATTTATCAATAAACGCAGGCATACCTTGATTAGACGCCAATTCTGTATTTATTGTTAATTCTTGCAAGTGTTGCATTGACTCAGCATCTAATCCGCCAATAATATTAACACCAAGAATATACACAAGAGGAGTTGCAATAGCCTGAATAAACAAAAATATTACATATACCCCAACAAAGGACAAGAAAAATTTTCCAACCCCCTCAGGGAAAATTTTAAATAAATTCATTGTTGCCTTGGCCCTATCAGTATCAAGAACAAAAACCTTCTTTGAAAGTTTTACTGCACCTTCAACCATATAAAACCAACCTGCACAAAACACTCCAAACATAAACAACACAGTAATTGATGCAATCAAAAATTTTGGAGTTGAATCAATATTATACTTAGAATAAAGAGAATACAAATCCAATATTTTTATAAATACAATTAAAGGCACAGCCAAAATTATATTATAATTTGTAATTTTAATAGCTTCTTTAAACAACTCACGCATAATATTTAATTTTCCCTCAAATGTTACAACTAATATTTTATTCAGTTACTTCAACCGGATTTTCTTCTTTTTGAGATTTTGCAAGTTTACGTTTTCTTCTTCTCATCAAATCAACAAACGCTTCTAATCTTGTCAGATAACCAGCTTTACCAGTTTGTTCATCCATAATTAATGGCAAAATAGGAATATCGCAATTTTCTCTCATCGCAGGAAAAATGTTTTGTGACATAATTTCCGGCATACAAGTAAACGGACTTATATGAATAATACCATCAATTCCTCGTTCATCGGCATAAGCAACATCCGAAACACATTCCAAAGAGTCTCCACCGATATCTCGCATCAAATAAGGTTTTGCAAGCCTATAAGCTCGTTGCAAGTGAGTTTCTCCTTCTCTAAAAGCCTTTGGAATAATTGCATCTTTAATAAAACTGCTAACCGTCAAGCTTCTTCTTACCTGAACTCCCATTTTCCCAAGTTCTTTTGTTATATTTTGATTTGAAAATGCATCACAAACAAGATAGATTTCACCAGTCAAATCAACTTTCAAAACCTCTTTTTTAGGATCAATTTGAACTTTCTTCATTTCATCAAACGCAAGTTTTTTGGCACGTTTCAAATCTCTTGAATGCTCAACATCTTTAACATATTGTAAGGCTTTTGCATAATGCTTATCAGCATCACCCTGATTGATTTCGCGAGCTCTGTAATACGCCAAATTTTCTTCCAAATCATCAAGCAAGAACATTTTTCTGATTGCAATATTGATAGCTCTTGCGAACAAAATTGGGTCGTTTTTCCCGCTTATGTCTTTTAATACATTATACATACCTTTAATCCCGTCATATAGAGATAATTCAATATATCTTGCATGATACCCCATGTCCAGAAGAGCGTTTTCAATACTATTTCCGTACTGACCTAAACGGCAACACCCTGGAGATGTAATCATTGCAACGTAATCTGCACCTCCTTCAATTGCCTCAATAAAGTTACCTAAAATCAATTTGTAAGGCAAACAAATAGCCTCAGGAGAATGTTTGGTACCCAAAGACAATGTTTTTTTACTTGTATAAGGCGGAATAAAAGGTTCAACACCAATCTTTTTAAGGGCTGCAGCCCATGCTATACATACTGTTCCCATATGGGGAAATGCTACTTTAACTTTTTTATCTTCTTTACTCATTTTATTTTCTCTTATATTATTTTTGTGTAAATTTTAAATCTGGATGACGTGCCGCAAGAGTTTCATCCAAACGTTTTACTGGAGTTGAATGTGGGGCTGAAATAACTTTTTCAGGATTTGTTTTAGCCTCCTCTGCAATTTTTAACATAGCATTAACAAATTCATCCAAGACTTCTTTATTTTCTGATTCCGTCGGTTCAATCATTATTGCCTCATGAACAATCAATGGGAAATAAACCGTTGGTGGATGGGTATTTTCATCCATTAACGCTTTTGCAATATTCAAAGTTGAAACTCCATTTTCATGCTTTTGTTTTTCACCTGAAAGAACAAACTCATGCATACAAGGCTCATCATAAGGTAACAAATAAGAACCCTTCAACTTTTCTTTTAAATAATTAGCATTTAATACAGCATTTTCACTAGCTTCTTTCAAATTGTCACCCATCATCAAGATGTAAGCATAAGCTCTTACAAGTACTCCGAAATTGCCGTAAAAACCTTTTACGCTTCCAATTGAATGTTCCAAATTGTAATTTCTATAATATTTTTCCCCATCAAAAGCAACAGTCGGAACAGGCAAATATTCTTTTAATTTTTCTACTACACAAACAGGGCCAGCACCTGGGCCACCGCCACCATGCGGAGTTGAAAATGTTTTGTGTAAATTTAAATGCACAACATCAAATCCCATAAGTTTTGGATTTGTATATCCCATAATTGCATTGAAATTAGCTCCATCATAATATAATAGTGAACCATTTTCGTGCATCAATTTTGAGATTTCAAGAACATTTTCCTCATAAATTCCAAGAGTATTTGGGTTAGTCATCATAATCCCGGCTACATCGCTATCCAAAAGGTCCTTCAATGCATCAATATCAACCTGCCCTTTTTCATTTGATTTAACAGGCACAACATCAAAACCACAAAGATGGGCACTTGCAGGGTTAGTACCGTGTGCAGAATCTGGAATTATAACCTTTTTTCTTTTTTCGCCTTTTACTTCAAAATATTTCTTTATGACCATCATGCCTGTTAATTCACCATGAGCACCTGCTGACGGTTGTAATGTTACGGCATCCATTCCTGTAATTTTTTTCAACGCCTCTTGCAATTTAAACATAAGTTCTAGAGCGCCTTGACAATCATTATCATCAGAAAGAGGGTGAAGATTAACAAAATTTTCCAATCCTGCAAGAAATTCGTTTACTTTCGGATTATATTTCATAGTACATGAGCCTAACGGATAAAAACCTTTCTCAATACAGAAATTCTTATCAGAAAGCTCTTTGTAATGACGCATAGCATCAAGTTCACTAACATTTGGTAAACCAATATTCCCATTACGCACAAACTTTTTATCTAAAAAGCTTAAATCTTCTTCTTTGTCTGTCAGAGCAATTCCGACAACCCCATTACTTTTCTCAAATATTGTTTTCACTATAAAATCCCCTGTTTTTTTAAATCCCTTTTAATTTTATCTAATCCTGACTGAATAATACGAGAAATTCTAGATTGAGAAATATTGAATTCCTCTGCAATTTCTCTCAATTTTTTCTCTTTAAAGAATTTATATTCAATAAGTTCTCTTTCCCTTGCAGGAAGCTTTTTCATAGATTCAATTATTTCGGCTTTTAATTCAACAAGTTCAATAGATTCTTCCGGCGTTTTATCCTCTGCTTTAATCTGAACAGGCACTTCTGCATCCTGCATTTCGTCAATAGAAAGAATTGTTTTGTAAACTTCTTCTCTCAAGTTGCCATTCTCTTCTGAACTCTGCTGACGTCTGTTTTTAAGTGTATACCACTTATAACGACGTCTAACTTCGTTACGAATTGCCCATTTTATAGCAGTTGATAAATATGTATTGTTATAATTTTCTGGAGAATGATTTTTAAATAAAATGTATAAAGTATGATTTCCAATATTTATA
Organism: uncultured bacterium; assembly: GCA_902464375.1. Classification (GTDB taxonomy): domain Bacteria; phylum Cyanobacteriota; class Vampirovibrionia; order Gastranaerophilales; family Gastranaerophilaceae; genus CAG-196. The sequence continues at coordinate 19,510 of CABQIM010000029.1, forward strand.
AGTTCAGGTAAATCAATCAAATGCGAAGATGAAAATTTTTGGTATTCCACCTTTGCAATAGTTTCTATTAAATCTTTATAATCCCTTAGATTTATCTTTTGTTGAACGTTTTGTTTTGCTGTCATGACTATAACATTTTCCTATTAAAAACATTTCCCTGTAAACATAATAGCAAAAAAAAATATAGAATACTAGAC
>CABQIM010000030.1 GCA_902464375.1 uncultured bacterium
CCCTCGACCAATTGATTAAGAGTCAACTGCGCTACCAACTGCGCCACGCACCCATATATATTTAGTTTTCAGTCAACAGATGTTCTGTCGACAAATTTATCTTAACACAAACTTTTTTAATAGCAAAATATTTTTTTTCAGTTTTTAATACAAGTATGAGAATTCTTAATATAAATAGCAAAACAAATTACAATATAGCTCCACAATTTAAGGGTTTAAGGGCGAAACCTAAAACACTATCAGATATTTTTACACAACAACCAAATAAATTTAGGTGTGAGGCAAACGCAATAAGTGAGATTACAAATATTCGTCCGTTTGAATTAGGTGGTACGCAATGCCGAAATTCAATTCCACTTAAAAACTTTTGGGATTTTTTTGAATCTGATGGGCACTACATCAAAGGATTCTCTACCAACAAAGATGGTTATGCAAATAGCTTTCTGAAAACAAAAGCCAATGTTCCGCTCTCAACCTCTTTTGTCCACGATTGTTCTGTAATGTATTTATTTAACAAGGATACCCAAACCCATGCGTTATATCATGCGCATTCAAAATGCTCTAAAGAAACTTTAAAATTTATTATAGACACACTCATGCCGGAAGGTTTTACCAAAGGTGCAATTGTGCCAGGAGATCATTTATTTTTCCGTGAACATAAACGGAATATGGAAAATATGTTTAAACTAATGAAAGATAAAAATCCAAATGCTTTAATAAATGTATACAATGCATCGACCAGATATCCGGAAATTGTTGGATACAAAGGCTTTATGTATGAAATTCCTAACAAAAAAGTGCAAGAGCAAAGATGTAGAGGGGAATTTGAACCTTGGGATTTTGGGCAAAGTAGTTTTAAAATCGCAAATTTACAAGGCTTTAACACTTTTGACAATATTAGCATTTGCAAGACTTCCGAAGAATTATTAAATCTTAAGAAAACATTCAAAGACGCAAAATTTCCAAAAGAAACCTTAGCAATTTTGAATAATCAAGTTGAAAAAAGACTAGAGGCCCTGCAAGAAATCGAAGCTGCCGATGATTTTGGCAAGTTCAATCAGCTTTTGGGCAAATACTCCGGCAAAGAATTTGTCCAAGCTATGAGATATCAGAAAGAAAATTTATACATTAATCTGCTTAAAGAAATTCACAGTCTGGATGATTTACGTTTCTTCTATCAAATTATACGACATGATTTAGCACGAATGGACCGACTTGCCACTATTTTACAAGAAAAGAAGAGTAAAATTTTATAAGGGAAACGGCAAAAAATATTTTTTGGTGTTTTAATATTAATGTTATGAATATATCAAAAATCCAAACTAATACAAATTTTTATAATAATTTTCAATCAAAAAATGACTCAGAAAAACATAAAAAGCGTGAATTTATAGATGTCTTAACCGAAAATGTCAAAAATCCACGTGATGTTAAGGATTGCGTTGCTGTTCCAAGGGGAATTTTTAAAGCATATTTATACTTGATGGCTGGTAGTTCTACTATGATGCTTGCGAATTTTTTGCCGCAAAAGTGGAAAGGTGCAAAAACGGCAACAAATGTTCTTGGTGTTATTTTGAATTTTATTAGCGCAATTTATTTTGCAAAACCGTTTGCTGTAAAAGATTTGTCACCAACAGTTAATAGAGATGATTATGTAGGACAAAAAGAGCATGAAGATAACAAATAATTTTATTAAATTTACTACAGCAGCTGCGATAATCGCAACAACAAGCGGATGCGTAAAAAAGCCTTATAGAGAAATGCCAAAGGATTCAATTCCACAAGGTGTTGAACAAAAAGTGGATTCTTTGAGCAAAAGTTCACAAAGAATTCTCAATGATACTACTTATAAATATTATGGCAAAGATACTCTTCATTTAAGAATGATGCCTGATGGCACTACCACAAGCGTCAATGAACTCCAAGATCAAATAAATAAAATTGCTAAAAGCAATGATGAACGTGTAGTTATTGGCTCATATACAGCTATGATACCCATGTATAATGGTAAATCTACAACATATTATCCTCAAGTAAGACATCATTATGCAGACAAACACATGAATCAAAAAGCTGTTGTAAAGGATGCGAAAATTTTTACAACTGACTCAACAGACATGTATATTCCAGTAGAATACTACGGACAAATCAATCCTAAAACTTTGAAGAAATAAGTATGCAATCAATTTGTTATTATTCAAATTGATTTTGTCAATGCTACTTTTAAATTACCTCATACGTATGACAATCCTCTATTCTGTCTACGCTTTTTATTCTAAACCATATTGTTGATGGTTAGGAAAAATTGCTTGTAGTCATTGGTTTTGGCATTCTTATAGACCATATGGTCTATATCTTTCAATCTACCTCAAATGTACTAAAATTAATCATCTTGTTGATGAAAATCTCCTCTATTGAGGGGTAATATGTATAGTGTAGAAAAGAAATAAATATACTAATTTTAAATGATAGGGGAGAAGAGAGTATGAGACGAGAGTTTAAGAAAAAATCCAAGGTGTTATTAATTGACGATAATTATGAACACTTGGCTGGAATCAGAGAATTATTAAACCTAGAAGGTACATTTGATGTAGTTGGTATCGCTACAAATGTTACAGTGGGTTTAAACTTAATCAAAAAATATCAACCGGATGTAGTTTTACTAGATATGAATATGCCTGAACGTGATGGCTTACAAGGTATTCTTGATATCGCTAAGCTTGATTTGGGCACAAAAGTTTTAGCACTTTCAGGATATGATGATGCAGATTTAATTTTCAGAGCTATGAAAATAGGTGCAAGAGGCTATGTCCTAAAAACTATGGCATCAGCTCAACTTATTTATGCAATCGAAGAAGTTCTAAACGGAAAAATCTATCTTCCGCTAGCACTTTCTTCCAGATTCTTTGAATACTTCCAACAATCATTCAGAGAAGAAACAAATGCAAAAGAATCTCAACAAGAAGAAAACTTGCTTGACTACTTAACTCAAAGAGAAGAAGAAGTTTTGGAACTCCTAACACAAGGTATTACATACAAAGGTGTTGCTAACAAATTATTTATTTCTGAAACTACTGTTAAAACACACGTTAACAACATTTTCCAAAAGCTTCAAGTTAATGATAGAACACAAGCAGTTTTGTACGCTATCAATAACGGATTCTTGACAAAGAAAGTTAAAATGGCAGTATAATAACGGCGTTAAGTCATTATAATGAACTTAACGACTTTTAAAAAAAGGTAATAAAAAGTGAAAAAGATTGTAAGGCAGCAAAATTATTTAAGAGAACTTATTAACTCTCAAGAAAACAAGGTTATAACCAAGCAGACCTTGAGATGTATGGTTCGTGCTGCTCTTGAACCTTTGCTTGACAATCCGGAAAATGGAGTTGTTTTACATCGAATAATTAACAGAAACGGACTTTTAGGTTTAATTAAACGCTTAGATTTTTCTGATATTGAATCTTATGATTTTTCAGACGAAAGTGAAAATTTAAGAGAAAAAGTTTGGGCAGAAACAGAATTTATCTGCACTATGACTCACAGATATGTATCAATTGTTATCTGGGATAACAAAACTGATAATAAAAACTATGTCAGATATTATTCTATATACAATTCAAAACTTCAGGATGAAGCGCTTGATATTATAAACAGAAATTCTATTATTGATATCAAAAAGTTTCAAGAAACATTCAGACCCGATAGACGTGATAACATCCTTTTAAACTCTTCTATCAGACGACTAACGGAAAATCTGGATGAAGCTACAAAAGATGCTGTTTTAGGTTTTGCAGAATTTCAAGTGAAACCAGCCGGATATCTTCCGGATGTTCGAGAAATTTCTCACGAAGTTAAGAATCAGCTTTCTATTTGTGATTTGTACAGTGAAATTATAAAAAAATATTGTGCAAAAAATGAAATTCAAGATGAAACAATATTGAATGCTACTAACAACATTGCTCGTGCTATAAAAATGGCAAACAATTCTTTATTAGCTCTAAAATCTACTCAAGCTAAGCAAATAAAACCTTGCTCTATTAAGGATATAGTAAGTGTTGCAGAAGATTTGACAAAAGTTTACTTTGAATGCAAAAATATTGAATATATTGTAGATAACAAATTAAATCTAAAAATTATGGCAGATGAAAATGCTCTAGTGTCCGTTCTTGTAAACTTGGTTAAAAACGCAGTAGAGGCATTTAATACAGAAGAAGTTCTTGAAAATGGTAAGTATATTAAAATCAAAGTAGAAAAAAGAGGGGAATTTGTTGCAATCAGAGTAATTAATAACGCATCAAAAATAGAAAATCCTGATTTAATTTTTGAAAAAGGTGTTACAACAAAAGCAACAGGTTCAGGACTTGGGTTAAGCATTTGCAAAAAATCAATAGAAGAGCAAATGGGGCAAATTAAATTAGATCACTCTAATGATAAAGATACGGAATTCTTAATAAAATTCGGTATTTATCATTAGCGGGAATCTGATTGGAGGTTGCAAATATGGATTTAATCAGTAACAGAACGATAGAAATAACAAAGCTCGGTATGGATGGTTTGATGGATAGACAGCACGCCATCGCATCAAATATCGCAAACGTAATGACTCCGGATTTTCAAAGAAAAGAAGTTGCATTCGAAAGCCAGCTTGCAGAAATTATTGAAAAAGAAGACTTGAAAGATTATATCAAAGGTCAAAACAGCATTGAATATAAGCCACCAATGGTTGACGTGTTCACCGGTGATATTCACACATACAGAACTCCGACCCGTCAAGAGAAAGCTTATCTTCAATCAAACACGATGTCAGAATTCAGACCGCAAGTAGTAACAGATATCTACAGCGGCAGCAATTCTACAGGCAACAACGTAGAACTTGAAAGAGAAATGATGGATTTGTCTAAAACCGGTACAAAATACACAGTACTATCAAACTTGGAACGTCGGCAGTTCTCAACAATCTCTGAAGCAATAAAAGGCCAATAGGTACTACGTACGTAGACATGGGGTCGGCTGCTAGGTAAAAATACTAGATAGTACTAATACTACAGGCTCCGCCTCGAATGTAAACTTACAAGTTTGGCGTGTTCCCTCTCCTAGCAGGAGAGGGTTAGGGTGAGGTAGAAGCTAGTGAGTCGACATTTCAAACAGGGCTAGGGTGGGGGCTAATAGTTCTATAAATAAAAAGTAAAGGTATATTATGAGTTTTAACATATTTGATATCGCCGGTTCCGGCATGACAGCTCAAAGAATAAAAATGGATACTGTTGCAAGTAATATTGCAAACATAAACACAACCCGCCAAGCAGACGGTTCAAAAGGTGTTTATGTAAAAAAAGATGTGTCATTTAGAACAATATATGAAGACAGTTTGAACAGAGGATACTCAAATTTTGCTTCAAACAGTCCGGATGCACAATTTGACCCTAAAACAGGTAACATGCTTATTAACGCTAATGTTGCACTGAATAATGGTGTAGTAACAGGTGGTGTTAGGGTTGATGAAATATACGAAGCTGAAAATGGTGTAAAAACAGTTTATGACCCATCACATCCAGATGCCGATGAAGAAGGATACGTGGATTTACCAAACATTAACCTTGTAGAAGAAATGGTTGGTATGATTTCGGCTTCAAAAGCTTATGAAGCTAATGCAACTGTTGCAGAGAACGTTAAAACAATGATGCAAACAGCGATGAACATTTAAAGAGAGGATTAGAGGCGAAGATGCATAGAAGATTGGCTTTTTGGCAGTTAGTCTGATAGTAGTTTTAAAATAAATTCGGAGCACTCCCTCTCCTAGCAGGAGAGGGGTGGGGTGAGGTAGAAGCTTGGAAAAATACTTGAATAAGAAAGCTGTTTTACCAAAGGAGTAAAAATGGAATTCACAACAGGAATAACACAATTTAATACAAACTATAACTTGAACGCAATTGATGATTATAACAAATATCTTCAAGGTCATGCGTCGTTTGAAGTGGAAAAAACCTCATTTGAAGAAGCTTTGGATAATGCAACAAAATCACATCCAATAAAAGATAAAGCAGATCCTGTAGGTTTGGGTAATTTCGCTTCTAATATGGGAAACGCTTTTACAAATAGCTTAAACGCCGTTAACAATGCTAAAATTACAGCTGATAAAATGCAAGAAGATATAGCAATGGGTGGGTCAACAAGTATCCATGATGCAATGATTGCAGCAGAAAAAGCAACCTTGAGTATGCAAATGGCAATCCAAGTCCGCAATAGACTAGTTTCTGCATACACAGATATTACATCTATGGCAATCTAAATAATTTATTTTTTGAAATCAATCAACAGTTGAACGGACATTTAATATTTATGTTAAAATGTTCATAAATTATTTATTATAGGAGTAGACAGAATGTCTGATATCAATACCGAATACTTGCAAAAATGTATAGCGACACTAAAAAAATCATATGAGATGTTATTACAAACGCAAGACGGAACTATTGATTATGAATTGTACCGCAACTCATTGGTTAAAGGTTTTGAGATGACGTTGGAGCAAAGTGGAAAGTTGTTAAAAAAGCTTTTAAATCCTTATTTTGCATCCAAAAGAGCGGTTGATATGTTGTCGTTTAAAGACCTTTTTAGGCAAGCACACAAACATTCTTTGCTTACAGAAGAAGAAACAAAGAGATGGATGAAATATCGTGATAACAGAAATAGTACTGCACACGATTACGGGCAGGCTTTTGCAGAAGAAACATTAACATTGGTAAAAGATTTCTTGGTTGATGTAGAAAATTTTAGGAAAGTTATTGAAAATGCTTAGCATTAAAGAAGAATATTTGAAAGAATTAAAAGATATTTTCAATAATTATTGCCCCAATGCCGAAATTTGGGCTTATGGTAGCCGAATTAAAAATGATTGCCATTCCGGTAGTGATTTGGATTTGGTTGTAAAAAATTTTAATGATGATACCAAAAACATTATAGAATTACGGACATTACTTAATAATAGTGATATTCCATTTTTGATTGATATTAATGAGTTTGACAAACTACCTTCTTATTTTCAAGAAGAAATTAAAAAAGAATACATCAAAATTTTTAATTAATTCAACAATAAAAACATTTCATTATAAAAGCGTAAGAAGAAAATTATTAAAACCAAAAGGATTATTAAGAAAATTGCTTGCGGTGATTTCCAATCAAAATACTCATGAGTGTGGAATACTCTGTTTTGGTAAGTTTCAATAAAATGGATTAGATAAATTATATTGAAAAATACTAAGTAACAAGGATTAAACGCAACATCCACATTGTACATTTGAGAAGTGTATTTTTGTATTATTCTCAATACTCTATAAGTTAGAGCCACATAGATTATGCATTGCAAAATTGAAAATAGAATTAAAAACGCTGCATGTTTAAAGAAGAAAAACAGATAAAAGCCGCCATTAATTGCAAGTAAAAGAAATAACCAATTAAGTTTTATTGTATCTTTTTTGTTATCTTCTACCAAATTATTTATGGCTTTTCCATTAATAAAAAACCAAATTGTAGAAAAGAAACCAATGGTTAAAATATCAATTACTAAAAACGGAGCAAGTTCTTTAAATTTTATATTAGGTAATTCCGGTTCTTTGAACAATGCATCACAATTTTCACATTTTATTGCATCTCTATCTATCAAATTACCGCAAAACGGACAATTAATCTGTTCAGTCATTACGAACTCACTCTTTCTTTTAAACGCTCATCAATGTGACTATTATAACATATCATAATATTTTTGCACAGTAGTCAGTAATCGGACATTCAGAACACTTGGGCTTAGTTGGTTTACAAACATTTTGCCCATGCGTAACCATAAGAGTATTAATATCAATCCAGTATTTTTGTGGTAATTTTTCTCTTAAGGCAAATTCTGTTTCTTCCGGATTTTTTGTACAAACATAACCTAATCGGTTGAAAATTCTATGTACGTGTACATCCACACATATTGCCGGTTTATTAAAGCCTTGCGATAACACAAGATTAGCAGTCTTTCTGCCTACACCGTTAAATTCAACCAATTCCTCAATTGTATCAGGAACTTTACCATCCAATTCTTCATCAATTTGTCGTGACAATTCTATTATCTGTTTTGCCTTGTTTTCATAAAATCCCACCGGATAAATTGCTTTTGCTAAATCTTCAACCTTAACATTTTTCATCTCTTTGGGAGTCTTGGCTAATTCCAGCATTCGAAGAGTTGCCGGATAAGTAGTCCTATCATTCGTTCTCAAGCTCAAAATACAAGCAATCAGCACCAAATATGGACTATTAAAAGAATCCATCAGCTTTACAAATTCACTTTGCGGTTGTTTCGCTGCTTTAAGAGTTGATACAATTTCATCAATCATAATTATAACCTACATTGCCATCAATAATTCTCTGATAACTTTTGTAGCTACTGCAGTAGAAGCACCGCTTGCATCATAATCCGGTGCAAGTTCTACAACATCTGCACCAATAATATTGAAGTTTGATAAATATTTAAACCAATCAACAAGCTGATTGAAGTTCAATCCGCCGACTTCCGGTGTTCCTGTCCCTGGCATAATAGAAGTATCCAATACATCTAAATCAACTGTAACAAAAATGTTTTTGTTTTTGAAACAATCCAATTCAGAGTGTTCATGAATCAATGTTCCATATTTTTTCATCAGTTCAAATTCTTCTTTCATGCCGGAGCGGATACCAATTTGTTTTAGATTTTCAAATCCAACTATTTCAGCAGAATGTCTTATGACAGCAGAATGTGACAAAGGTTCGCCCAAATATTCTTCTCTTAAATCAGTATGTGCGTCAAAGTGGACAATCGCTAGATTATCTACGAATTTTGAAACCGCTTGAATTTCCGGTAATGTTACCAGGTGTTCACCACCAATACCAAAAACTCTTTTACCGTCACGATAAATTTCTTCTACGTTATTTTTAATCACTTCAAGAGATTTTTCTGTGTTTCCAAGTGGAAATTCTAAATCACCTGCATCGTGGAAATTACAATCTTCCAAATGCTTATCAAAATATGGAGAGTATTCTTCCAAGCCCCAACTTGCCAATCTAATTTGCTCAGGCGCAAAACGTGACCCTGGGCGATATGAAACAGTACCGTCAAAAGGCATTCCAAGCATTACAATATTTGAAGTTTTATAGTCTTCATTTTGTCCCATCCAATTTCTATCTAAAAACGGTCCTGTTAACATAATTTTCTCCTTTTTTTAATATTATTAAAATTATTATATCTCAAAAGTTTGCAGGAAAAATCAGGATTTTCTTATAAACTCTTTCTACCTTGATTTTGAGTAGTTAAAGAGTATAATCAATACCATATATAACTCTTTATAAACAATGAAATGAGGGCTTTTTGGGAGAGAAATATAACGGAAGTGATGTGCTTGATTTAATGCAATCTGCGAAACGGTATAACAATTACCTTGCAAGTTTGTGTGAAGAGCTTGTCAAAGCTAAGAATACAAAAATTGTTGATTTTGGTGCCGGAATAGGTACTATTTCAGAAATCATTGCTCAAAAAGGTTTTAATATAGAATGCATAGAATTGGATGACGAACAACGCCAAGTTATACAAAATAAAGGGCTGCAAGCGCACGAAGATTTAACATATTTAGATGATGGCTCTGTAGATATGTTTATTTCGTTTAATGTTTTTGAGCATATAAAAGATGACAAAGAGCAGATGAAAATTATTTACAACAAGCTTAAACAAGGCGGGAAATTTCTCTTTTTTGTACCGGCGTTTTCTTGTCTATATTCATCTTTTGACAAACGTTTAGGACACTGTAGAAGATACGATTTATCAATCGCCCAAAATCTTGTAGAAGATTGCGGATTCACGATAAATAACTACAAATACTTTGATAGTCTTGGTTTTTGTTTAGCGCTTGTTTACAAAATTTTTAATCGAAACGGACAAATTTCAAAATATTCAATCAATATGTATGACAAAATTATATTCCCTCTAACTTTAATTTTTGACAAAATTTTTAATAAGTATTTTGGCAAAAATATTGTAATGGTTTTATCGAAGGATTAGTTTATGCTAAAAAAAATTGCAAATAAAAATGGAATTTATTATGTTTTATTATGTTTAACCTTTTCATTGGGCATTTTTTTGAGAACCAAATTATTTTTAGCAAAAGGAGTTTTTGAAGATGATGAGTGCCGTCTTGCGCTATCTTTACTGGAAATTCATCATTTTAAAGATTTCTTTTTACCATTATCCGACGCACAATCTGCTCCGCCATTTTTTACTTTATTATCATTTGGAATAACTAAAATTTTTGGTTATCAAGAACTTGCGCTAAAAACTATTCCATATCTTGCCGGTCTTGGTTCAATCTTTTTATTTTATAAACTTTGCAAAAACTATCTTCAAAACAAATGGGTAATGCTGTTTGGTTGTTTTATTTTTTCTATTAATGAAACATTAATCTCATTTGCAACAACATTTAAACAGTATTCGACAGACATATTGGTATCTTTACTTTGCTTGCTTATTTTGCCAAAACTCAAACTTGAAAAGCTCAGCAAAAAACAATTGTTTTTACTGATTACCGCATTAGCTTTACTTCCGCTATTTTCAATTCCATCAGTATTTTTTATAGGAACCTTTTTTGCTTTAAATATATATGCAAATATAAAAAACAAAATCTCTTTTAAGAGAATTTTAGCTTGTATAATACCGTTTTGTATAGTCTTAGGTCTCTTTTATTATTTTGATTTAAAGCAATCATCAATAAATATGAATGCAGTTTTTCCTGAATACTGGAACGATGGATTCTGGAATTTTTCGCTTAAGGAACTTATAAGACTTCTCGTTTTGAATTTTAAATTCTATTTTTTTCCTAATTCCTTAACATTAGCTACAACTATTTTATTTTTCACCGGAATTTGGTCTTATGCTCAAAAGAAAAATATACAAGGCTTCTTTTTAATCTGTATGTTTATTTTTGTTCTTGCTGCAGCACTTTTTAAAATTTATCCGTTTGCAAACAGAGTCGGACTTTATTTCCTGCCGGTAGTTTTGTTATTAACTTTAAGACCTTTAGAGATTCGTAATAAAATAGTTTTACCGCTTGCGATTATATTAACTTTAATGAACTATTACAGCTATAATCTTGCATACTTAAAAAATATTGCATCATCAGAGCATTTTGTTAAATATTCTCCGGATAAATTAATAAAAGTTATTAAAGAAAATTATAATCCTCAAAAAGATATAATTCTTGTAAATAATGCGTCTGCTGCCAGTTATTTATTTTATTCCGGCAAAAATAATTTTTTCTCGGAGAATGTTTATGAGATGCTTGTTCGCAAAAATGAAGAGGATAAGGCTATTAATTATTTAAACTCATTAGAAAACGGGCATGGCTATTGGATATATATGGTAAAAGATTATGCAAAAGCACAAATTTTTCCTTTAGTATTAGGTTGGGCTAAAACTGAAAAAGTTAAACAATACTACAAAGAGGGTGAATCATACCTTTTGTATATAGAAAGATAGATGTTAGAATAAATTTATGACGAATATATCAATCGGTAAAAATGGCGAAGAAATCGCACGCAAATATTTGGAAAAACATGGTTTCAAAATAATTGAAACAAATAAACGTTTTTCAAAAACTTGCGAAATTGATATTGTGGCTGAAGAAAAAGGGACTTTAGTTTTTGTAGAAGTTAAGACAAGAAAAACCAATATTTGCGGTTCGCCACTCGGTGCAATAACAAAAGAAAAATACAAGCATATGAAACAAGGTGCGTTTTTGTATTTGCAAGAGAATAAGGGATACAAAAAATTTCGCATTGATGCAATTTCTATTATTTTACGACCGGAATTAAAGATTGAACATTTGAAAAACGTATCTTTATGATAAAATTATTTTATATAGTGAGGATAAAAAATTATGACAGATTTAAGAGATAAGTATGAAGTTGTAATTGGGTTGGAAGTTCACGCACAGCTCAAAACAAAATCAAAAATATTTGCACCGGATTCAACAGAATTTGGTAACGAGCAAAATAGCCAAATCAGCCCTATTACTTTGGGTATGCCAGGGGTTTTGCCTGTTCTTAATAAAGAATGCGTAAATATGGGTATCTTGCTTGGTTTAGCTTTGCATTGCGATATTCCATCAAGATGTAAATTCGATAGAAAACAATACTTCTATCCTGACCTTCCAAAAGGATATCAAATTTCACAATATGATGAGCCAATTTGCGTAAATGGTTATATTGATGTAAAAGGTAAAAGAATCGGTATTACAAGAGCACACTTGGAAGAAGATGCCGGCAAACTTGTTCACGTAGGTGCAGCAGGTATTAATGGCGCAACATATTCTCTAGTTGACTTAAACAGAGCCGGAACTCCACTTTTGGAAATCGTTTCAGAACCTGATATGAGATCTAGTGAAGAAGCTAGAAACTACATGGAAGAGCTTCGTGATATCGTTAGATACTTAGGTGTTTGTGATGGTAACTTAGAAGAAGGTTCTATGAGATGTGATGCTAACATTTCAATTATGCCTAAAGGCTCTAAAGAATTTGGCACAAGAGCTGAAATCAAGAACGTAAACAGTTTTTCTGCTTTGCAAAGAGCTATTGAATATGAAATCGACAGACAAATCGAAATCGTAGAAGATGGCGGACAAGTTGTTCAAGAAACAAGACTTTGGGATGATGGCTTGAAAGAAACTCGCTCTATGAGAGGCAAAGAGGACGCACACGATTACAGATACTTCCCAGAACCTGATTTAATGCCGCTTGAAATTTCAAGAGAATGGGTAGAAGAAATCAGAGCAAAAATGCCTGAATTACCTGAAGCAAAACGTCAAAGATATATGAGCATTGGTTTGAGCGAATATGATGCTTGCGTTATCGTTGAACAAATGCCTTTAGCATTATTCTTTGATAAAGTTTTGGAATTAGGCGCTAATGCAAAAATCGCTGTAAACTTTATCATGGGCGAAATTGCAGCTTACTTGAAAGAAAACAAAGTAGAAATTACTGAAACAAAATTAACTCCTGAAAATCTTGCTGAATTGATTAACTTGATTGAAAAGGGAACAATTTCTAACAACATCGGTAAACAAATTCTTGTAGAAGATATGATTAAAAATGGTGATAAGGCATCAGCTATCGTTGAAAAGAAAGGCTTGAGCCAAATTTCTGATGAAGGCGCTATCAAAGCTATTGTTGAAAAAATTGTATTAGCTCACCCTAAAGAAATTGAAGCTTACAAGAACGGTAAAACAAACTTATTAGGCTTCTTTGTTGGTCAAGTTATGAAAGAAACAAAAGGAAGAGCTAACCCTAAAACTGTTAACGAACTTGTTAGACAGATTTTGGAAGCTTAAATAATTTTTATAAAACGAAAACTCAGGAAAATCTTGCAAGATTTTCCTGAGTTTTTTATTAAATCAAATATGAAACATCACCCTCTCCTCGGGGGAGGGAAGAATTTCTTAGAGAACGTTAGTGAACTTAGAAATTCGGGTGGGGGCTAGTTTCTAAGGAAGGCTGCAATCGTAAACGAGCAATAAGTTACTAATGCACCTTTAATATTTAATTCAATTTCGACTTCAAAATCCTTGCAGCAGATATCAAAATATCAATACTCGTAGAAAAAGGCGGAGCATATGTTAAATCAACATCAAGTAAGTCTTCTACACGCATACTGCTTAACAGCCCAACTGATACGGTATTAACTCGCTTGTCCGCATCTCCGCATCCGATGGCTTGTGCACCAAGAACTCTATGTGTGCGTCTATCTGCCACAAGTTTGAGCGTTACATTTTGGACTTCCGGCATGTATCCGGCTTTATCACGCTTTGTTATCACAACTGATACAGTGTCGAAACCAAGTTTTTGTGCTGCTTTTTCTGTCAAACCCGTCATAGATATGTTTAACGCATGGTACCTAAGTACCGCAGAATTAAGAATTCCTTCAAAATCTTCAACTCCCCCGCAAGCATTAATAGCTGCAACACGCCCTTCTTTATTTGCTGTTGATCCAAGTGGAAGCCAAACCGGAGTGAGAGAAATCATATTTATTTTTTCTACACAATCACCGCAAGCGTAAATATCCGGAATATTTGTTTGCATACGACTGTTAACTTTGATTGCCCCAGTAGTACCAAGTTCAATCCCTGCATCAACTGCAATATCTACAACAGGACGAACTCCGGCAGAAATAATAACCATATCGGTTTCAAATCCAAATCCTTTTTGAGTCACAATTCCATTAACTTTATCTTCTCCAACAAATTCGCTTACTGAATCTTCGTTTAAAATTTTAACCCTATCATTAGAATTTTCTAGAATAAATGTTTGTATAAGAGAAGAAATTTCTTCATCAAAAACAGATAGAATAAAAGCTGAACATTCAATTACTGTGACATTTTTCCCATTTTTGACAAACGCTTCAATTAATTCCACCGCAATATAACCACCACCGATTATGGTGATATGATTTGATTTTTCCATAGCTTCTCTGATGTTTATGCCATCTTGAAGCGTTCTTAAAGTAAAAATATTTTTTAAGTTATTGTTTTTTATTTCCGGTTTATAAGGAAAAGAGCCTGTTGCAATTATAAGCCTATCATATTCTACAAAAAAGCATTTATTTGTTTCTAAATTTTTAACAAGAACTTTTTTATCAGCCGGAAGAATTTTCATGACTCTGTTTAGTGTATGAATATGAACACCACTTTTCTCAAATTCTTCTGTTGTTCTTACTATAAGCTTATGCCAGTCTTCAAAATCTCCTGCAATATAATACGGAAGTCCGCAAGAAGAGTAAGAGACACAAGTATCTTGAGTATAAATATGGACTTCTGCATCAGGCAGAAGTCTTTTTGACTTAGCTGCGGCTTTCGCACCTGCTGCAACACCACCAATAACTAAAATTTTCATACTCAAATTATGATATTAAGTGAAAATTTATACAATTAGACAGGTCGATATTCATTAGAAAAGGTGGGAACCGCTTATGCTTTTCCCACCCTACACAATTTTGATTAAATATTTTTGTTCTCTTAAGAGTTTTGCAATCCTCTCTTGAATTCTTCCGGTCTGCTTGAACGAGCAAGGGCATCTTCAAGAGTAATTTTCTTCTTCATGTACAAGTCACGCAAAGCCATTTCCAATGTTTGCATACCAAAACCTGAGTTTGTTTGCATTGTAGAATATATTTGAGCAGCTTTTGCTTCTCTAATCAAGTTTGCAATCGCAGGAATTACCAACATAACTTCTTGCGCCATTACACGACCTTGTTTAGAACCATCAGCTTGAAGAAGCGGCAACAATGTTTGTGAGAATACAGCTACCAATGAGTTAGAAAGCTGAACTCTTACCTGTTGTTGTTGACCTTCCGGAAATACGTCGATAATACGGTCGATTGTTTGAGATGCAGAAGAGGTGTGCAAAGTACCAAATACCAAGTGACCTGTTTCTGCTGCAGTTAACGCTAATCTAATTGTATCCAAATCACGCATTTCACCTACCAGAATGATATCCGGATCTTCACGAAGAGCAGACTTCAATGCGTTTGCAAAACTTCTTGTATCCTGACCAAGTTCTCTTTGGTGAATGATAGAACGTTTTGACGGGTGAATAAATTCGATAGGGTCTTCAATCGTCAATATGTGTTCTGAACGTGTTTCGTTGATATAGTTAATCATCGCTGCCAAAGTTGTAGATTTACCGGAACCGGTAGGACCTGTTACCAAAACCAAACCACGAGGTTTTTCCGCAATTTTTCTAACAGTATCTGACAAACCTAATTCTTTAAAAGAAGGAACCTTTGATGCAATTACACGGAATGCAGCTGCATAATTTCCTCTATCTTTATAAATGTTAACCCTGAAACGGCTCAAACCTTGAATTCCGTATGAAAAGTCAAGTTCCCAGTCCTGTTCAAGTTTACGTCTTTGTTCTTTGTTTAACATTGGGAATAAAAGTAATTCAACTTCTTCCGGTTTTAATGCAGGAACATCCATTCTTTGTAGATTTCCATCAATACGGACAACCGGAGGTAAGCCAGCAGAAATGTGTAAATCAGAACCTCTCTGTTTTACAACAACTTCTAAATATTTCTCTATAAGCATTAAGTAGCCCTCATTCTGTCTTATCGCGGATTATAATTCCGCTTTATAGCACTATTTCACATGAAAAACTATATCATAAAATTAAAGAATTGTAAACTTTTTTATATAAAATCTACAATTATATATATTCACAAAGAGAAACGAGGCGCTGCCGTTGGCTGCGCCTCGTTTCTAACCTACAAATTCAAAAACTAACCTTCTAATTCTTCTTTTTGCTTGTTAAGCATATCTTGAATTTTACCCATAATTTCTTCGCTCTTTTCTTGAACATCAGAAACTATATTATCGGCTCTTCTTTGAATATCCTTTACTGTTTCATCAGTTTTTCTTGCAACATCAGAAGCCATTTCACCAATCATTTCTCTTGTTTCTGCACCTGATTTTGGAGCAAGAAGAATACCTGCAACTGCACCAATTGCAGCGCCTACAGCAAAACCTGTTAAAAATTTTGATAATGACATATTATTTTCTCCTTCTATAGTAGTTTAACTTCTTTTTTAAGATTTTCTATTAACCAAACGCATTACTTCTTTTTGGCAAAGAATTTAAAAGCAGAGCAAAGTCCGCCCATAAAACCTTTAGCCACTCCGCCTGTCACGGCAGAAACTTTTGTCAAAATTCTAAGAGGTGAATTTTTAATCATCTCTTTTACCTTGTTAACGCTCTCATCAGCTTTAATAATAATTCCGCTCACAATTTCTACAGATTTATTAATATTCTTCAAAGTCGGAACAAGTTCTGTTTTAACAATAGTAGCCGTTTCGTCAACATTTTTTGCAAGTTTTGATAAATCAAACAAAACTTTGATAAGCATTGCTCCAACAAGAATTACAATAACTCCGGTTGAATACGCCAAGAATGTTAAACTTTGATATAATTGTGCTGTTTCCATTTATTTCCCTTTATTTTAAAACTTAAAAATCGTAATCAGAAAGTTCTTCAAGTTCTTTTGCTTTTCTCATTTTTTTAGATTTTAGCATATTTGAGAACTTTTTGTACTGTCTTTCTAACTTATATCTCAATAAATCAATTGATTCCATAGCTTGTTTTTTAGCTTCATTAACAGCCGGTGAATGTTTTTCAGCCAAATCACAAACTGTTTCTTTAACTTTTTCTCTCATTTCAGAGCCAGGGCGTGGTGCGAACAAAACACCTGCAACAATTCCGCCTACAACACCGGCAAGAAGCCCCATTCCAAAGCCAAATGATGATTTATCTTTATTACTCATTTTGTACCTCTTTCTTCTCTAATATTTCGCTCACCCATTATATCACATTTTGAAGGAGTGATAAACCCTTCATGGATAATTTGAATATTTTTGATTTCTTGATTTTTTTTGCAATCTTAAAGTTTAAACTCCAAAACAAAATCATGGAAATCAATGTTTCTATTCTGGAACGTATGATATTATTCCTGATAGTTCTCAATTTTTCAACAAAAGCAGGAGCAAGTTCTGTCATCTGTACAGAAATTTCTCTTGTTAGAACCATGATATCTTTAATTTTTGGTTTTGCTTCTGTTAAAAAATTATTCCAGTATTTAATCTCTTTATCCATTTTTATCAAGTGGAAAATTATCGTAAACGCAATTATTACTTGTGAGACAAAAACGATAGCTGTAAATAAAGTAAATATCATATTTTTCCATTCATATTTGTACTATTATTAGATTATATTTTATAATAGTATAAAAAGAAATACACTTGGAGGATTATTTTGGAAAAGCTTAGATTTTATTTATCTCTTGCTGTCGCAAAATCAGCATATACGACACTTAAAGTCACAAAATTATCCTCCGGCACATCTATTATCGGACGAATAGTCCTAAAACTTTGTCCAAACTTCTTGCAAGATTGTAACAAATATATTTCCACAAAAATTAATATAACTGGAACAAACGGAAAAACAACCACTTCCGGCTTAATCTCACACTTAATCACCCACTCCGGAGCAAGCGTTATCAATAATGCTATGGGAGCTAACATGCTTACCGGCGTTGTTAATGCACTTTCTGTTTCTCTTAATCCTTTCATAAAAACAGATTATTCAGTTATTGAGTCTGATGAAGCTTATTTAGCAAAGATTTATGACCGGTTCGAAGCAGATTATCTTGTCGTAACAAACCTTTTCCGTGACCAGCTTGATAGATACGGAGAGCTCGCTACAACAAAAAAATTAATCCAAGAAGGGATTGATAAAAAGCCAAATCTTACGCTTTTACTCAATGCAGACGACCCACTGGTAGCATCTTTTGAGGGACAAAACAAGATTTATTACGGAGTCGAGAATGTCTATTACGCAAATGATAGCTTGAAAGCAAAATCATCAACAGAAGAAGCTTTTAACTGTCCTTGCGGTAAACCGTTAAAATATGAGAAGAAATTTTATGCTCAACAAGGTCATTATTACTGCGATTGCGGTTACAGAAGACCTGAACCTAAATATAAGGCAGATATTACTTTGCACAAAGATTTTTCGATTATTAAAATTAACGGACAAAATTACGAAGTTCCACTGGTAGGTCTATTTAATGCTTATAACGCTTTAGCTGCGATTTCTTTATGCTTAGAATTAGGTATAAAAAATATAGAAAGTTCACTTAAAACATTTAAAGTTGCGTTCGGAAGAAGTGAAGTTAAATATTTAAACGGCAAAAGAACATTAATTCAACTAATCAAAAATCCGATTGGAGCAAATGAAGTTCTAAAAACAGTGGATAAAAATTCTAATTTGCTAATTATTATTAATGATAATTATGCAGATGGTCGTGATGTTTCTTGGCTTTGGGATGCAGAATTTGAAACACTCAAAGATATTCAAAAAGAAATTGTTGTATCCGGTATCAGAGCTAATGATATGGCACTAAGACTTAAATACGCAGGTGTTCCAACAGATAAAATTAAAATTATTCCGGAAATCAATAAAGCTGTTGAATACGTAGGACAGACCGCTCAAAATGAAATTACAATCATGCCAACATATACGGCATTGTTGTATGTGAATAAGTTGAAGAGTTTGAAGAAGTAAAAATAATAATA